>CAMZJG010000119.1 GCA_947307505.1 uncultured Clostridia bacterium
ATATGCGCCCGGCCGTATGGCCGGGCGCAGTCGTATGTTTCTCTTATTTGATGTCCTCGTCGCCGAAGGGATCGCCGCACTCCGGGCAGAACTTCGGCGGATGAGCGGGATCCTCGGGGACCCAGCCGCATTTATCGCAGGCGTACTGAGGCACGCCGGCGGGCTTCTTTTCGCCGCATTCGGAGCAGAACTTGCCCTTGTTCACGGCGCCGCACTTGGGGCAGGTCCAGCCTTCGGCAGAGGGCTGCTTCTCGCCGCACTCGGCGCAGAACTTGCCGGTGTTGCCGGTGGAGCCGCACTTGGGGCAGGTCCACCCGGCGGCGGGAGCCGCTGCCGGCGCCGCCGGAGCTGCGGGGGCGGCGGGAGCCTGCTGCTGGCCCATCTGGAACAGGGAGGCGGCGTTGACCCCGCCGGCATTCTGAGCCATACCCATGCCCATGAACGCCATGGGCGCGCCGGCGGTGTTCTTCGCGGCGTCCTGCATGGCCTGAGCCTGAGCGTTCACCAGGGTGGCGGCGGCCAGGTTGGGATCCCGCAGGGCGGCATTCCGCTGCAGTTCCTTGATCATCTGCTCGTCTTCCTCGGAGGCCTTCACGCTGTTGACGCCGAAGGAAGCGACCTCGATGCCGCGGAGCTCGCCCCACTTCTTGGAGAGGACTTCATTCAGCGCATCGGCCATCTCCAGGGTGTGGCCGGGCAGAGAGGAATACCGGATGCCCATGTCGCTGATCTTGGCGAAAGCGGGCTGGAGGGCGGTGAGCAGTTCGCTCTTCAGCTGGCTGTCGATCCGGTCACGGGTATATTCGTCCGAGACATTGCCGCAGACGTTGGTGTAGAACAGAACGGGGTTGGTGATATGGTAGCTGTATTCGCCGAAGCAGCGAATGGCGATATCCACGTCCAGACCGATGTTTTTGTCCACGACACGGAAGGGAACGGGGGAGGGGGTGCCATACTTGTTGCCCACCAGTTCCTTGGTGTTCACGTAGTAGACCCGCTGATCCTTGGGGGCTTCGCCGCCGAAGGTGAAGCGCTTGCCGATCTCTTTCAGCACCGCCGGGATGCTCTGGCTCAGCTTGCCGTAGAAGATGGAGGGCTCGGTGGAAAGATCATAGACGAATTCACCGGGTTCCGCGCAGATATCCACGACTTTGCCCTGCTCCACGATGAGCATGCACTGCCCGTCGGCTACGGCGATGATGGAGCCGTTGGAGATGATGTTGTCGCTGCCCTTCGTATTGCTGGAACGGCTGGATACCCGCTTTTTGCCCTTGGTCAGAAGAACGTTCTCCGGAAGAGCCTCACAATAGAAATACTCTTTCCACTGATCTGCAAGAACGCCGCCTGCGGCGCCCAGCGCAGCTTGAATCAGACCCATGCTAACCTCTCCTTTATTTCAGTATAGTTGTATATGCTTTTCTATTCATCATTATAGACAGGTGAAAATGAAATTGCAATCCCCATTGTTTTGAGCGATCGCGGACTTGCCCCCTTCCGCCGGGATCATTCTCCCAGGAGGATCTTCGCTGCCCCCATGGGGGAATCTGCCGTGCCGAAAAACGAACGCCCGGCCGTATCCTCCGGACCGCGGAAGCCGAAGCCGTAGGTCACGGCCAAAAAGGGTACGCCGGCGGCTTCGGCGCCTTCCGCGTCAAATTCCGTGTCCCCTATGAGCACCGCCTGATCCGGGGAGAGCCGGAGCTCCTCCACACAGAGACGGATGAGATCGGCCTTCTTCAGCCTGCCTTCGGGATCCGCGCCGCGGATGGGGGAGCACCAGCGGTCCAGGCCAAAGTAGGCCAGAAGACGCTTTGCCTGGGCCTCGACCTTGTTGGTGGCGACGGCCATGGATATGCCCCGGCGCTCCAGGGCCTGACAAAGCTCAGGGATGCCGTCGTAGGGCTTGGCCTTGAACATGGCTCCGGCATTGTAGTGCTCCCGGAAAAGCCGGATGGCCTCCCAGGTGGTCGCCTCATCCATTTCGTAATGCCGGGGAAAGGAAAGGGTCAGCGGCGGACCGATGAAGGTGAGCAGTTCCTCGCGGGGCAGCAGGGGATAACCCAGGTTCACGGCGGCATAGCTCACGCACTCCGCCACGCCCTCGCTGGTATCCACCAGCGTCCCATCCAGATCAAAAAGCACGGCTTTTACCATTTGGTGATAAACCTCCCGAAAAGCAGGATCCTGTCTGTATAGTACCACAGCCGGGAACGCGCTGCAAGGGACCCCGCAGGTATCGCGGAGAACGTGGAGCATGGGGAAAGATTTACCCAAAAGTGGTCTGCGAAAGGATTTACAAATCGTTCAAAAATAGCTATTGACAAGCAGGACCGGGAGGTTTATATTGGCTTTAGCACTCAGAGAGTTAGAGTGCTAAGCACTCGGGAAGGACGAGCGCCAAAACGGCGCAGAGGCGGGAAGCATGGAACTGAGCGAACGGAAACGCAGGATCCTGAAGGCCATCGTGGAGCAGTACATCTCCACGGCGGAACCGGTGGGCAGCAAGGCCATCGCCGCCGACCCGGAGATGAATCTCAGCAGCGCCACCATCCGCAACGAGATGGCTGATCTGACCGCCATGGGCCTTCTGGAACAGCCTCATACCTCCGCGGGCCGCATACCCTCGCCCCAGGGCTACCGGATCTATGTGAACGAGCTGATGAACGAGCATCGGCTGAGTCTGGAAGAGACCCAGGAGATCAACCGGGCCCTGAAGCAGAAAATGAGCCAGCTGGACAGCCTCCTGGCGGACGCGGGCAAGGTCGTCTCCGAGCTCACCAGCTATCCGGCATACGCCCTGACCACTCAGGTGGGGCGGAGAACGGTGCAGCGTTACGATCTCATCCAGGTGGATGGGGAGACTGTGATCGCCGTACTTCTGCTGGAGGACGGCACCGCCTGCAACCGGGTGATGAAATTTCCCGGAGGCATTGAAAAAGACCTGGTCCAGCGGATGGGAACGGTGTTCAACGCCGGGTTTACGAACCTCACCGCCCAGGAGATCGACAGCGGCATGATCCGGGCGGCGGAACGCACCCTGGGAGACGAGATCGGCGCGGCGGCGGCTCTGGCCAGCTTCACCATCAGCACGCTGGAATCCGGCGGCTCGAAGAAGGTGCTGAGCGGAGTCTCCAATCTGCTGACCCTTCCGGAATACCAGGATGTGAACAAAGCGCACAAGCTCATGGATTTTCTGGCGGAGGGAAAGGAACTGGAACAGCTGGAGATGCCCCAGGGCCAGGAAGGCGTTCAGATCCTGATCGGCCCGGAGAACGTTGCCGAGGAACTGAAGGACAGCGGCGTGGTACTGGCAACCTATCCTTTGGGAAACAATATGCAGGGCGTGATCGGCGTGGTGGGACCCACCCGGATGGATTATGCGAAGGTGGCTGCGTACCTCTCCTATATTGCCGGAGGCATGCAGCAGATCTCCCAGGGCGCCTCGCCGCCCCAGCTCCCGGAACTGCGCCCGATGAATGATCAGGATGAAAGTCGTTAGGAGACAGGGATATGGACGAACGGAAAGACGAAGAAATGCGGGAACCGGAAGCTGAAGCGAAAGATACTGCAGAAGAGCAGCCTGCTGCGGAGGAACCCGCGGCGGAGACGGAAGCGGCTGAACCGGAGCACGGTAAGGAAAAGGGCTTCCGCGGCGCCAGGGCAGCCCGCCGGGAAGCGGAGCTGAAGAAGGAACTGGAGCAGCTGAAGGAAGAGCGGGACGCCGCCCTCGGCGCGGAGAAGGATAAATATCTTCGCCTGGCGGCGGAGTATGATAATTACCGCAAGCGCAGTCAGAAGGAGCGGGAAACCGTCTACGCGGACGCGAAGGCGGATACCGTTCTGCAGCTCCTGCCGGTGTATGACAATCTGGAGCGGGCGCTGAAGGCGGAATGCAGCGACGGCGCCTTCTACAAGGGCGTGGAGATGATCATGGATCAGCTCATGGGCATCTTCGCCAAGCTGGGGGTGGAGGTCATCCAGACCGAAGGTCAGACCTTTGACCCGGCTCTGCATAACGCCGTGATCCACGTGGAGGATGAAAGCCTGGGCGAAAACGTCGTAGCGGAGGAATTCCAGAAGGGCTTCACCCTGAATGGCAAGGTCATTCGTTTTGCCATGGTCAAAGTGGCAAACTGACGATAGAGTGAATAAAAAGGAGGATCATTACAATGGGAAAGATCATTGGTATAGATTTGGGTACGACCAACAGCTGCGTAGCGGTCATGGAAGGCGGAGAACCCGTCGTGATCGCCAACGCCGAGGGCAACAGGACCACCCCCTCCGTGGTGGCCTTCTCCAAGACCGGCGAGCGTATGGTAGGCCAGGTGGCAAAGCGCCAGGCCGTTACCAATCCGGATCGGACCATCAGCTCCATCAAGCGGCA
>CAMZJG010000120.1 GCA_947307505.1 uncultured Clostridia bacterium
GCCTTTTGGATGAGCCGGAGGCCAAGGTGGGAGACCTGGCGGCAGCCTGGTTCCGGGCGGTGAGCAGCGAATAGCCCAAAATGTTCCCTGCGGGAAGGCGCGATCCTTCCCGGAAAGCCCCGAAATCGCCGGATTTCGGGGCTTGTTTGGCATTACAGACCCGGAAATGGGGCAGACTGAAAAGATTTGCAGGAAAATTTCCTTTGCCCTGTCCCTTTTGACCTTTGTCGTGAAACTATAGTAATAGGGGAATAGCGGAGGGAGGTGAGAGCCATGTCCATCTCAGCGGATGCCATGAATGCGGAGAATCCAAGTGAACTGCGGCGGCTGGAGGCGGCGGAGCGGGAGTATATCCGTACCCTGTATCTGGACCATTATCCGGCGATGCAGAGATATGCTTACCATCTGGGCTTTTATGGAGAAGCTGTGGACGACTGGCTCCAGGAGACCTTCCTTGTGGCGATCCGGCGGATCGATCTCCTCAAAGACTGCAAAAACCCCGGAGCCTACCTGATGCGTATCCTGCGGAATGTGATCGGCAATGCGCTGCGCAGCATGAAGTATGCCGAGCGGATCGCAGAGGAGCTGTGCATCCTGGAGGCCGGGGAGGGGGAGGCTCATCCGGATGAGTCAGACCCGGCAGCCCTGTACCGGGGGTTGATCGACAACGAAGAACTCAGCCTGCTGCTGCGCTTTTATCTGGAGGGATGGTCCCAGAAAGACCTGGCCAGAGAATTGGGGATCGACGTTGAGGCGTGCAAGAAGCGGATCCAGCGGGCGAAGGCCCATCTCAAAACCGCCATGGAGCGGGACGGACTGCGCTGAACGGGGGTGAAACCATGTCGGAAAACAGAAATCGGGAATATGAGCAGATGACGGTGCCGGAACTGGAGCAGAGGCTCCGGGAGACCTTTTTCTATACGGATACCATCGACGACACGGTGTATCAGGAGCTGGAACAGCTTCGGACGATCCTGGAGCAGAAACAGCCGGTGGAATTCCCCGTTTCCGCCCGGGAATCCTGGGAGAGCTTTGCGCGGGACCACGGGGAGGAGCTGGAGAGGCTCTGCGCGGTGTCTGCCCGGGCCGGGAAGGTCGTAAAAACGAGACGCATGAGCGCCCTCCTGCGCAGCGTACTGATCGCGGCGGTGGTGGTCGTGGTCCTGACAGGAGCGGTCCTGGCGGCGGGCCCGAAGCTCTGGACCTGGGTGTCAGGCTGGAGCGCCCCCCTGGAGCCGCAGTCGACAGGCAGCCCCATCCGGCAGGCCCTGAAGGACCTGGGGATCACGGAGCCGCTCTATCCCTCCTGGCTGCCTTCGGGCTATGCGCTGACGGAGGCGCACATCAGCGAGGACCCCCTGCTCCTGTATGAGCTGTACACCAGAGAAGACCGTTATATCTCCATCACCATCACCCCCGTTACCGCAGTGGAAAAGGCCCGGTATACCCAGGAGGACGGGCTTGCGGAGGAGTATCGGACGGGGGAAATGGCCCACTATCTCTTCTCCAACGCCGGCTCCGTCACCGCGGTGTGGTACACGGAACATTACTTCGTCTCCATTAACGGCAACATCTATACCCGGGCCTTGAAACGGATCGTTGACTCGGTATACGCATAGGATAAGGAGGTCAGAACCATGAAGCTGCGTACCCATGTGCAGAGCCTCATCCGCAGCCCCCTGAAAACGCTGCTCACCCTGCTGCTCCTGGCGGCGGCGGCCTTTCTCTTTCTCTACAATCTGTCGGAGTACAGCGTCTCGGACCGGGAATACCGGGAGGCCCGGGACCGGTACGAGGGGGTGCTCACGGTGGAGGAACAGCCGGTGCCGGAGGATCGCGGCCTGAATAAACCGGGATTCCTGTTCACCGAGGAGGGCAGCAAGGCGACTGATTTTGGGTATCGGTCCTACGAGTACTACCATCAGAAGAGCCTTGGAGCGGAGCTGATGGAGAATCTGGGCAGTCTGCCTTATATCTCCCGGGTGGAGAAGCGCTGGCTCACCGCCGGTGTCTCCCCGGAGTACTACCGCCTGGATACAGATAAAAACTACTATCACTACGCCGGACGCTGCATCCTCACCGCCACGGTGGAGGCCCACTTCCACGACCACGTTTACAGTAAAGACCTCTGGAAGATGTACGGCGAGCACTATCCCGAACAAGAATCGGTGGAAAACGCCATCATCAAGGACGTGGAACTGCTGGCCGGGGACCCAGCCTGGCTCTGGGACATCGTAAAAAAGCAGAACTATGAGCTGCAGGACGTGTTTATCCAGGTGATCAAGGACGAGTACCGGGAAGCGGAGGACGGCAATTTCACCTTCACCTGGAGGCCAGGTGTGGGAAACCGCTCCGATGTCTACGCACAGGTCAACCATGTATACCTGGAGGACGCGGCGATCCTCCGGGAGGGTCACCGCTACGTTATGGTCCTTCGGAAAAGGGATGCAGAGGAATATGTTAACGCTGCGGATGAAGAAAAGGACCGTTATCGGGAATACAGCGAAAAATTCTTCAACGGCTTCAACGTGGGGGACGACAGCATCCTGGGCTGGTGGCCCTACTTTGTGGATATCACGGATCTTCCGGAAAATTGGCTGGACATGGACGAATTCGCCGACCTCCGGGAGCTCATCCGGGTCACGGAAGACGACGTGCACACCTTCGACCTGGTATATTGCGACGATATGGCCGCCCAGCGCCGGGTCTCGGAATCCCGGATGATCTGCGAGGAGGGGCGGTTCATTACCCCCCAGGACGCGGGGCAGCCGGTGTGCGTGGTGAGCACGGACTTCCTGGCGATGAGCGGCCTCAGCGTGGGGGATACCCTCACCCTGGACCTGGGGAATTACCTCTCCGAGCAGTACGCTCCCCTGGGGGCCGTGGCCTCCACCCGGGGGCGGCAGAACACGGAATATACCCGGCAGGAATTCACCATCATCGGCGCCTGGCGGGACCTGAACGAGGGGAAGCATGTGTACCAGGACTGGTTCTGGTGCTGGAGCAACAACGCGATCTTCGTTCCTACGTCCTTTCTGCCCGAGTGCCGGAACGCCCAGGGCCATGAATTCAAGCCCAGTGAAGTGAGCTTCATCGTGGGCAACGCGGAGGAGATCTCCGCCTTTGTGGAGGAATGTCTGCCCCGGGTGGAGGCCCTGGGCCTGACCTATCAATTCAGCGACGGGGGCTGGCTCCAGATCGGGGAGAGCCTGATGCAGTCCCGGAAGCTGGCCCTGGTGAAGCTCCTGATCTTCGCCGCCGCGGCCCTCTTCGCCCTGGTGCTGACGGTGTGGCTCTTCATCGGCCGGAAGAAGCGGGAGTACGGCATCCTCCGGGCCCTGGGCATGGAGAAGGGGGAGGCGGGGAACCGCCTGTATGTACCTTTCCTGCTCCTGGGCCTGGTATCCACCCTGGCGGGCCTGGCGGTCGCACGCATCGTGACAGCCCGGCAGCTTGCTGCGGAGGCGGCTCATGCCCCTGCGCCCCTGACCCTTTTCCTCCTGGGGGCCCTGGGCTTCCTGGTGCTGCTGGCTCTTTTGGCCTTCGCCGGTCTCCTGCTCATCCGCCGGAAGAGCATCCTAGAGCTCATTCAGGAGAAGCAAAAATGAACTGGTCTCTTCGTTATCTCCGCCGCCTTCTGGGCCGGAACCTGGGGCGGAGCCTGCTGAGTCTGGGTCTGGCGGCGCTGCTGGCCTTTGCCTTCGGCCTGGTGACGGTGCTCCGGGGGATCTACGGGGAACTGTATCAGAAGGTGGAGGTCAGACCGGTGTTCACCGGCCTCAGCTACGAGCGTGCCCAGAGGGTGGCGAATTCCGGCTATGTGCGGGACCCCTACTATGAGTACGTAGCCCAGGGCGTGTTGGTGGAGCTGGACGGAAATACGCCCGTTACGGTGTTTTTCGTGAACCGCCTGGATGAACTGGTGAAGGACCCGGTGGTCTGGGCGGAGGGCTGGGACGAGGAGACCTTCCTGGCGTCCCCCCGGGGCGTGTGCATCCTGAACGCCAAATACGCCGAGGCGCTGGGCAAGGGACTGGGGGACAAGTTCCGCATCAACGAGGGAAACTGGCTGGCTAACCTCAGCCAGGGCGGAAATCCCTTTCAGCCCGGGGAAACGCTGGAGGAGCTGCGGGACCGGCGTCGGCCCTTCGCCGTTATCGCGGGCCTCGTCCAGTCCGACTGGCTGGACTATAACATCTTTACCCCCGCCCTGGGGAATACCAGCCTGTACTGCCTGTACAGCGAAAAAACCAGCTTCCTCTGCCTGGATATCGCCCGGTACACGCTGGTGGACTACCATCAGGCGGCGGAGTTCGCGGAGTACGCAAAGGGCGCGGGGGACGGGCAGAAGGGCCAGGTCAGCTTCACCATGGA
>CAMZJG010000121.1 GCA_947307505.1 uncultured Clostridia bacterium
GGGAAGCCGGCGCGGAGCGCCTGATGAGGGGCGTTTGCGAAGCAAACGATGGGCCATCAGGCCCATGAAGGAGGAAGATCCTGTTGAACGGTATTGCCATCGTGGGTCTGAACGGCTCCGGGAAGTCCACCATGGCTCATGCTCTTGCAAAAGAGCTGGGGTATTATGAAATGGACGTGGAGGACTACTATTTTCCGGACCAAAGGGCCTCCCGGCGGGCCGCGCTGGAGGGTCTTCCCTTTCTTCGGGAGGAGAGGGCGGCCGTGCCGTTCAGTGCGCCGATCCCCAAGCCTGAGGTGGAAACAGCCATCCTGGCGGACATGGAGAAGCATCCCCGATTCGTCTTCTCCGGCGTGCGGCTGGACTGGGAACCGCGCATCCTCTCGTACATCGAAATCGTTTTCTTCCTGCAGGTCCCGAAGGAGGAACGGATCCGCCGGATCCATGAACGGGAGGAAAAACGCTTCGGCCCGAGGGTACTGCCCGGCGGCGACATGTATGCCCGGCAGGCGGCGTTCCTGCGCACCGTCTCCTCCCGGGATGAGAGCACGGTCCTGGACAGCCTGACCGGACTGACCTGCCCCATCGTCCCCATGGATGGGACGCTGCCGGTTTCCGCCATGATCCGGCAAATGCTTGAAAAGCTCATCTGAGAAAGGAGGCGAGCTTATGGACATCCCCCTGACCTCCGCCCAGCGGGAGGCGGTCACCGCCACGGAGGGCTTCATCCGGGTGATCGCCGGGGCGGGCTCCGGCAAGACCCGGGCCCTGACCCACCGCTTCGCCTATCTGGTGAACGATCTGGGGATCCTCCCCGGGAACATCCTCTGCGTCACCTTCACCAACAAGGCGGCCAACGAGATGCGCCAGCGCATCCACAACCTCACCGGGGACAACGACACGGGATATATCAACACCTTCCACGGCTTCTGCGTCTCCGTCCTTCAGGAGGATATCAGCGCGGTGCAGTATCCCAAGCGCTTCCTGGTGCTGGATAATTCGGATATCGACTCCATGCTCCGGATCATCTACGACGAACGGGGCCTTACTCTGCGGGACATGACCTTCGCCGCCGCCCGGGACATGATCGAGATCCAGAAGCTCTTCAAAAAGCCGGAGTACTACCTGGACCTGATCAACCTCTCCCCGGAGGCCCTGCAGGAGAAATACCGCCTGGCCGCCGCCACCCAGGACATCATCTTCTACGGCTACCTGTGCCAGCAGAAGAAATGCTTCGGCCTGGATTACAATGACCTGATCAAATTCACCCTGTACATTTTCCGGGAGAACGAGGAGATCCGCCTGAAGTGGCAGCAGCGGCTTGAATACATCATGATCGACGAGTTCCAGGATATCGACCAGCTCCAGTATGAGCTGATGGAGGTCCTGTGCGGCTACCACAAAAACCTGTTCATCGTAGGGGATCCGGACCAGACCATCTACACCTGGCGGGGCGCGGACGTGCGCTTCCTTCTGGATTTCGACAAACACCATCCCGGGACCCGCACCATTCTGATGATGGAGAACTTCCGCTCCACCCCCCAGATCATCGCCGCGGCCAACTCCCTCATCGGCAAAAACGCCGCCCGGATGAAAAAGGACCTGATCCCCACCCTGCCGGACGGGGAGAGCGTCCTCTGCCACCACGGGAAAAACGCCGACCAGGAGGCGGAGTGGATCGCCGCCCGGATCCTGGAGCTGGCGGACGCCGGGGAAAAGCTGGGGGACGCGGCGGTGCTCTACCGGGCGCACTACGTCACCCGGAGCCTGGAGGAGGTTTTCCGCCGCCGGAAGCTCCCCTATACCATCTACAGCGGGGTGCAGTTTTACGGCCGGGCGGAGATCAAGGACGCCCTGAGCTATCTGCGCCTTCTGGCCTACCGGGACGATCTGAGCTTCCGTCGGGTGGTGAACACCCCCCGGCGGAACATCGGCGTCAGCCGCATGAAGGTTTTGGAGGAATACGCGGCGGAGGAAAACTGCTCCCTGTATACCGCCCTCGTCCGGCTCCAGGAGGACGAGCGCTTCAAAGGCACCGGCGCGCGGAAATTCATCCGTCTGGTGGAGGAGCTGAGCGAGAACGCGGAGGGCCGGGCGGTGTCCGAGCTCCTGGGGGACGTGCTGCACCGCAGCGGCTATGAGACCGCCCTCCGCACCGAGGGGAGCCAGGAGCGGCTGGATAACCTGGCGGAGCTGCGGCAGAGCGTCTATGAATATGAGACGGGCTGCGGGGAGGAGGCCACCCTGGAGCACTATCTGGCCCATATCGCCCTGTTCACCAACGCCGACACCCCGGAAAACGCGGGGAAAGTGAAGCTTATGACCGTCCACGCCGCCAAGGGCCTGGAATTTCCCTATGTCTTCCTCTGCGGTATGAACGAGGGCATCTTCCCCTCCCGGAAGATCCGCACCCTCCCCGCCATGGAGGAGGAACGGCGGCTGGCCTTCGTGGCTTTCACCCGGGCGCAGAAGCGGCTCTTCCTCTCTGAGGGGGAGGGCCGGGGACTGGACGGCTCCCCCCGCTACCCCTCCCGGTTCATCCTGGATGTGGATCCCGAGCTCATCGAGTACACCCAGCCTCCCCGGGAGGAACTCATCCGGGAGGCCCGAAGCTATATCGCCGCCAGCCAGTCCGCCCTTCCCCCGGAGGAAGGTCCCGCGACCATGGCCCCCGGCACCCGGGTCCGTCATGCCATCCTGGGCCCCGGCACGGTGCTGGCGGCGGATACGGAGCGGGGCGCCCATCTGGTGAAGTTCGACGCCATGGACACTCCCCGGGCCATCTCCTTCCGGGCAAAGCTGGAAATATTGGAGGAATGAAGATGAAACTGAACTGCCGCAGCCGGTATATCCTGCTCCCCGCCAGCTGGAACGCGAAGCCCAAGCGGCTGGTTTTCCGCGACGGGGAAAAGCCGGTGCTGGACCTGGTGGTCTCCCTGGACCCGGATGAGCCGGATTTTCTCTTCCCCGTGGACATTGCCCGGTTCCGGGGAAGGACCCTGGAGCTCACCTGCGAGCCGGAGGCGCGCTTCACCGCGCTGCAGACGGACGACCCGCCCCTGGACTATGCCGGGAAATACCGCCCCTGGGCCCATTTTACCGCCCGGCGGGGCTGGATCAACGACCCCAACGGCCTGGTGTGGTACCGGGGAAAATACCGGATGTATTACCAGCACAATCCCGCCGCCACCACCTGGGAAAACATGCACTGGGGCTCCGCGGAGAGCCCGGACCTGGTCCACTGGCGGGAGCTGGGGGACGTGCTGTTTCCCGATGAAGCCGGGACCATCTTCTCCGGCAGCGGCATCGTGGACCGGGAGAACGTTTCCGGCCTGAAGCAGGGGGAGGAGGATCCCATCCTCTTCTTCTATACCGCCGCGGGAGGCACCTCCGAAACCTCCAAGGGCAGCCCCTTCACCCAGAACCTGGCCTACAGCGTCGACGGGGGGAAGACCCTGGTGAAATGGCCGGGGAATCCGGTGATCTCCCAGCTGGCCCCGGGGAATCGGGACCCCAAGGTGATCCGGTATGAACCGGAGCACTGCTATATCCTGGCCCTGTATCTGGAGGAGCATGATTTTGCCCTGTTCCGCTCCGAGGATCTGCTCCATTGGAAGGAGCTCCAGCGCCTGACCCTTCCGGAGGACTGGGAATGCCCGGATTTCTACCCTCTCCCGGCAGACGGAGATCCGGATAAGCTCCGGTGGGTCTTTTCCGCCGCCTCGGACCGGTATCTTCTGGGGACCTTCGACGGCCGCCGCTTCACCCCCCTGGGGGAGGCGGGCCGGCTGAATTACGGGGATGTGTCCTACGCCGCCCAGTCCTGGTCCGATGAGCCCCGGGGAAAGCGGATCCGCTCCGCCTTCATCAAGCAGGTGGTGCCGGGCCAGCCTTTCGGCTGCTGCATGGATCTCCCCCAGGAGATGCGCCTGAAAACCGTGAACGGCGTCCTGCGCCTCTGCGCCTGGCCCGCGGAGGAGATCCGGGAACTGTGCCGGAGCAGCCGGACTCTGGAGAACCTGCCTCTGGATCCGGCAGAGCCGGTACAGCTGCCCGCGGGAAGCAAGGCCTGCGACCTGGAGCTGGAATTCCCGGCGGATACCGCCCTCTCCCTCTCCCTCTTCGGTCTGGAGCTGGGGTACGATCCCGCCGCCGGGACCCTGACCTGCGGAGAAAAGGCCGCCCCCGTGACGGGGGAAAACGGCCTCGTCCGCCTGCGGATCCTGTTGGATACCCTCAGTGCGGAGATCTTCGCGGATTCCGGCAGCGTGTTCCTGGGCATGGGGTACATCCAGGACCGGAGCCTGGATACCCTCCGCCTTACGGGGACCGGAACCGTCCGCCGATTGACGCTCCGGGAGCTGGG
>CAMZJG010000122.1 GCA_947307505.1 uncultured Clostridia bacterium
GGCCAGGTGACGGCGCAGGCGGTGGTGGAGCAGGAGGGGGCGGCGAAGTAGACGAAGCAGTCCGCCTTCTCCTTCATCTCCGCCCACAGGGGGGGATCATCGGAGGAATAGCTCATGCGGGTGCGGTATTCCAGCCTGATCCCGGCGTATTTCTCCCGGAGATAAGCGTCCAGCGCCTTCTCCACCTCGCCGAAACCGTGGCTGTCCCCGGGCCAGGAGTTGATGATGTAGACCGTTTTGCCCGCCAGGGTCTCCGGCCGGGGAGACAGGGGCGCCCGCTGCACGACGTTGAACAGTCCCCTGGGGTCCAAAGCTTTCAGAATGTTGTCCTTCATAATAATCACGATCCCTTTCCGTACGGCTGCCGCGGGACGGCCGGGAGGGGAGTCCGCGGCCCCCCGGAAGCAGTCAGTCGATGTTTGGTTGACAACATCATATCATCGAATCAGGAACAGAGCAACGCCTTTTGCAGAGGCGCGGCGGCGGATCCGATGGGAACGGAACGGTCAGTGCGTGAGCTGCCCCGGCTGGATCTTTTTCTCCTTCGGCGGGAAGAGGGCGTCGAAGCGGGCGAATTCCTCCGGTTCCCGCTCCGCGCAGAAGTATCCATCCGGGGGTCCGTACACTCCGGTGATCCCCTTCAGGTATCCGGGGATCAGCTCCCGGCAGAGGAAAAAGGAATCATCCGCCCCTTCCGGCAGATCCCGGTACCGGATGCCGAATTCCCGGGCATAGGTGAACCCGCTTTTGCCGTAAAAGAGGATGTTCCCCTCGAAGCAAAGGGCGCCGCAGCCCAGGGCAGCCGCCCGTTCCAGGGACTCGTCCAGCAGCTTCTTGCCATAGCCTCGGCGCTTGAGCTCCGGCGTGATGCAGATGGGGCCCATGGTCATGATGGGGATCGATCGGCCGTCGTCGGCGCGGATCTCCGCCCGCATGAACATGTTCTGCCCGATGATGCGCCCGTCTGCCTCCATGACCAGGTCCAGCTCCGGCACAAAGGCGGGATCGTCTCTGAGCTTATGGATCACATAGTGCTCCATACAGCCCGGACGGTAAACGTTCCAGAAGGATTCCCGGATGAGGTTCTCCACGATCCGGTGATCCTGCTCCGTCTCCCGACGGATGGTGATGATTTTCGGCTCCATGCGATTTTTGCTCCTTTCCTGTTTCAGACGGGCGGCTGCGGCGTCGATCAGCTCATCCGCCAGGGCGATCACCCGGGTGGGATCATCCGCTCCGTCACACACGCTCCAGAGCAGGAACATCGGGCCGTAGAATTCCGCAGCCGTCTTTTGCGGCTGCGGCACGCCCATGGCGGCGAAGAGATCCGTCAGGTATCCCAGCGGCCCGGAGGCCAGATACTGCTGGTAAAGTCCGCCCATCTCCGGGTCCCGGAACTGCTCCAGGATCAGCATCCGGCGGAACAGGGCGGCGAATTCATCCAGAGCCCAGTAGCGGAACATGGACTTGCTGAAGGCGGCGACGTCTTCCGGAGCGGAGGTCCGGTAGGCGTCCTCCATCTCCTCCTTCGTCCCTTCGGGCACCCGGCTGTCCCGGGCCAGCTCCGCGTCCCGCTGTTCCATGCGGGCCAGGATACAGTCGAAGATATCCCGTTTGCTTTTATAGTGCCTGTAAAGGGCTCCCTTGGTGATCCCCAGCCGGTCGGCGATCTCGCTCATCGATACCGCTTCATAACCATCCCGGGCAAACAGCCGGAGCGCCTCCAGCAGGATCCGCTCCTTTGTACCGCGCATGGCAGTCCCCCCCAGATAAAAAGTAAACGATCGTTTACAATGATTATAGTAAACGATCGTTTTCTTGTCAAGGATATTTCATTCCGCCCGGTTATGTCCGGTCAATCGCTCTCCGAAAGCCGCTGGAAAACCAGCTCCGTGCCGGTATCCGATTGATCCTCGTGCCAGGTGAAGGCGCCGTCGCCGAATACGACCGTCCCGGTGCCGTTTTCGTAATCAAAAACTGCGCTCTGGATCTCACCGTTGTCGTCGGTGACAATGTGGGTCTTGGTGCATCCGGAATACCGAATGGTCAGCGTGTCCGCATTGAGTCGGCCGGTGATGTTCCAGGAAAGGGTCTCCTTGCCGCTGATCTGCTCAAGGGAGATCTGCGCAGCATCGCCGCCGGAGGACTCCACCATGGCGAGGATCCCGCCGCACCGGTATTTGCCCACGTAGTTCAGAACGGGATTCTCCCAATCCGGATCCGCCTCAAACACAGCGGTGTACTCCGCGTTCTCGGTCATCAGTACGGTGATCTGCGTTTCCGTGGAGTAGTCCTCGCCGTCCTTGGTCCACTTCACAAAGCGGCTGCCCGCATCCGGCCAAACGACGAAGGTATAGGTTTCCGGGATGGAGAGACTGAGCTGAGCGGACTGGCAGGCATAATCCGGATCGAAATCCGGGGATTTTTCCCCCAGGGCGGAATAGATGCTGCCTTGACCGTCCACCGTGAAGGTGACCAGGATGGCCTCATCCGCCATGCGATAGGGGATGAAGTGATAGGCATCTCCACCCTCCACCGTGAGCAGCAGGCCGTCAGTTCCTTCTTCCGTGATGGTGATGGTCAGTTCTTCCTTCTCGCCGAAAGAAGGCAGGGTGCCGCACAGACTGTTCCCCTTCAGGGAAAGCATGCCGCTCCAGGCGTTCTCCGTCTGGTCATTGCCCAGGAGACAGCCGACGTACCAGCCGGGTTCGTCCACGTCGTCCAGCCAGGCAATGGAGAGCATACTTGACTCCCTGTCCGTAAAATAGCCCGTGCGGGGCCAGAGGGAGGCTTCCTTCGACGGAACATGCGTCTCCGTCACATCCGGCGTAGCCGTCGGCACAGGGATGCCATTTGATTCGGTTCCGCCGCAGGCGGTCAGGGCGAAGACCAGACAGACAACAAGCATGAGGCAGATCAGCTTATTCATGTTTGTTCTCCTTTTATGTCCATGAGTCAAACTCTCAGCATTCATACGGTTCCTGTTCCTTCTCTTGTTTCCGCCGCTCCGGAAGCTCTGCTTTTTGGACGAAGCCGGGGATCCTTTGTTCCCCCGCCGGGCTGCTCCCGAAGGGCAGCCGGAGAAGGAACGGATCCGGCGGGGTTATTTTTGCCTAACACATCTATTATACAATATGCCGCCGGAGCAGGCAACCGGAAAGTTGAATTTCACCCGGTGACGGCCGGGAGGCGTCCCCTCCGATTTGTTTCCATAAAAGAGAGTCCGCGAATGGCCAACCGATGGATGGTCCTCGGGATGGACCGCTGAACAGTTTCGGAGGTCCGCGGGGCGTATGCCGCGGACCTCCGTTGTTTTACAGCTGATTCTCCGTGCGCTTGATGATCTCGTTCTGCACCGCGGGGGTGAGGAGGGTGAAATAGGTGCTGTACCCCGCCACCCGGACGATGAGCTCCGGATAGTCCCTGGGTTTCTCCTGGGCCTGTTTCAGCACTTTGTTGTCCACCACGTTGAACTGGATGTGCTTTCCGCCGTTCATCAGATAGGTGCGCACCATGGCGACGAATTTCTCCAGATCGGCGTCGCTTTTCATGGCGCTGGGGTGGATCTTCATGTTCAGCAGCGCGGCGTTGAAAGGCGTCTGGTCGACCTTCATGGCGCTGGCAAGGGAGGCAAGGGGCCCGTGGGTATCCGTTCCCTGAGCGGGGCTCATGACCCCGTCGCACAGGGTCTCGCCGGCATGGCGCCCGTCCGGCGTGGCGCAGGTATAGGCGCCGCCGGGGGCGTGGGCGGTGATGGACACGCCCGTGGGCCTGGGAGGCTCGCCGTAGATGGTGCGGAAGCGCCCGGTGTTCGCCGCCCAGAAGCCGTAGAGCTCCGCGGCCAGCTCGTCCGCCAGGGGATCGTCGTTGCCGAATTTCGGCGCGGCGGCACACTTTTCCCGCAGCCATTCATACCCCGCCCAGTCGGCCTCGATGGCTTTGTACAGGGTCTCCATGTCCGCCTCATGCCGATCAAAGATCACCTGCTTCACGGCGGCCAGGGAATTGACCGCATTGATCATGCCGATGGGATTGAACATGGAGGCGTTTTCATAGAACATCTTCCGGTTGAACATGTCCTTCCCGCAGACGATGCCGTCCATGGTAAAGGCGGAATGGACCACGTCAGGGAAGATCTCCCGGGCGACGCGGCAGAGGATATTGTGCTCCTCGTTGTACAGCCCCATGAAATAGTCCAGCTGAGTCTTGAAGGCTTCCTTGAATTCTTCGAAGCCGGAAAAATCCTTCATCTCGCCGGTGCGGGGGCCCAGCTGCTCTCCGGTGGAGGTGAGCACCCCGTTGTGCATGGTGATATCCAGGACCTTCGGCACGATGAACATGCCCAGGGCGT
>CAMZJG010000123.1 GCA_947307505.1 uncultured Clostridia bacterium
CGGGAGGGGAAACGGCCCCGATGGCGGTGAGGCTGCCCCGGCGCACTTCGCTGGAAAGACACTGCACGCAGCCCGCCCGTTCATAGAACTGGGCGAGACGGGAGGCCAGGTAGGCGGGGTAGCCTTCTTCGCCGGGCATCTCTTCCAGACGGCCGGACATTTCGCGCAGGGCTTCGGCCCAGCGGGAGGTGGAGTCCGCGATGACGGCCACGTCGTAGCCCATGTCCCGGAAGTACTCCGCGATGGTGATGCCGGTGTAGATGGAGGCCTCACGGGCCGCCACGGGCATATCCGAGGTGTTGGCGATGAGCACCGTGCGCTTCATCAGCGGTTCCCCGGTGCGGGGGTCCTGGAGCTCGGGGAACTCCATGAGCACGTCCGTCATTTCGTTGCCGCGTTCGCCGCAGCCGATGTAGACCACCACGTCCACGTCGGACCACTTGGCCAGAGCGTGCTGCACCACGGTCTTGCCGCTGCCGAAGGGGCCGGGCACCGCGGCGGTGCCGCCCTTGGCGATGGGGAAGAGGGTGTCGATGACCCGCTGGCCGCTCTGCATGGGCGTGTCCGGCAGGAATTTCTGCTGATAGGGACGGCCGATACGCACAGGCCAGGTCTGCATCATGGTGAGGGCCCGCTCGCCTCCCCGCTCCAGCTCGGCCACCGCCACGGTATCCGTAACGGTGAAGTCCCCTTCGGTGATGCTCTTCAGGGTGCCGACCACCCCGTGGGGCACCATGATCCGATGGGTCAGAGCGCTGGTCTCTTCCACGGTGCCGATGATGTCGCCGCCGCTGATCCGGTCGCCCGCCTGCTTGACGGGGACGAAGTGCCATTTCTTCTCCCGGTTCAGGGCGGGGATGTCGATGCCCCGGGCGATGGTCTCGCCGGCGAGGGCCCGGATCTCCGTCAGGGGGCGCTGGATGCCGTCGTAAATGTTCTCCAGCATGCCGGGGCCCAGCTCCACGCTCAGGGGAGCGCCGGTGGTGTACACCTCCGCCCCGGGACCCAGGCCTGCGGTCTCCTCATAGACCTGAATGGATGCCGTGTCGCCGGTCATGGTCAGGATCTCGCCTTTCAGACCCTGGGCGCCGACCTTGACCACGTCGGCCATGCCGGCGTCGGCCAGACCGTCCGCCACCACCAGCGGCCCGGATACCTTGATGATTTTACCCATATTCAAACTCCGTTCATTCCGAATTCCACCGGCTGTCCGGCGGGAGTTTTCGACGATAGGATCTGAGCCGGAGCTCAGAGGATATTTGCGCCAACAGCCCGCTCCACGGCGGAGGTGAGGGCGTCCATGCCCAGACCCAGGGTGCCGTTTTTGGAGGGGATGGGGATAATGGCGGGGGTCATGGATTCTTTCGCCGCGTTGATCCGCTCCTTCAGCGGGGCGATCAGCTCTTCGGTGATGTAGATGATGGCGTAGGGCTGGCCTTCGCCGCTCATGGCGGCGTCGAACACCGCCGCGGCCGTTTCCGGCTCCGCGGGGAACACATCCAGGCCCAGAGCCCGGAAGCCCATGACGCTCTCCCGATCTCCCAGTACCGCGACCTTGTATGCGCTCATGCTTCCTTCGCCTCCAGTCGATAGAGGTAGCGGATCAGAACGTCCTCCCCGAAGGGGGTGAACCGAGCCTGATCCATCCAGTTCGCCAGGAGACTGCGGCAGCCCTGTTCAAAGGCGGAGAAGCCGCCCCCCCGGGCCGCCCGTTCCGCCTCCGGAAGAAGGGAGGCGAGGCCGGTGCTCCGGTACAGGGCCAGGGTGGCCGCAACGTCCGGGTAGGCTGCGTTCACGTCCTTCAGGGAAACGGTGCCGCAGTCCGTCAGCACCTGGTTCAGCTGCTCCGGCTCCACGCCGCTCTTCAGCATCCGCACCAGGGCCCGGAGGTTCAGGGCGTCCGCGTTCAGCGCGGCGTAGCGGATGAGAAGCTTGGCCTTGGTGGCGTCCGCCGTAGCTTTCAGCTCCTGCACGTAGGCCTTGTCCAGCAGGAAATCCGCCAGCCGGGGGTCCTTGGTGCGGGAGAGGATCTCGTCCGCCTGGAGAAAGGCCTGGCTGAAGGTGGGGGAGAGCTTGTCCGTCTTCCCGTCCCGGTAGGCCAGCATGAGATCCTCCCGGGTCACCCGACCCAGCGGGGAATACAGCCGGGAATTATCCGTGTTGGCGGCGATGCTTTTCAGAAAGACCTTGGCGTTATGGTAATCGTATTTCACCCGAAAGAAATCCACGATCTTCGGATCCGGGGCAAGGCTTTCCAGATCCCGGAGGATGGCGGCCTTGTCCGTCTCGGACCCGGCTTCTCCCGCCCGGGCTTCCCGGGCATGGAGGTAGGAGGAGAGAAAGAGGTAATCCGTATCCTTATGCTTTCTCACGGCGGCTCCTTATCCGAACAGCAGCGCGGAGGCCTTGCCCGCCAGCTCGTTCCTGCGCAGGGCGGCCAGGGTATCCAGCGCGCAGTTCACCTCGATCTTCCCCTGGGAGAGGATCAGCCCCCCCACGATGGGGCGGCATTCCTCCGCCAGCGTCAGGCTGCCGGAGCAGAGGCGGTTGGCCTCCTCCACCACCCGTGCGCCGACGCGGGCTTTATCCCGCTCGTTGAGGATGATCTGTTCCTGCTTCGTTTCGGCGGCGGAGGCGGCGAGCCTGGCCAGCAGCTGCGCATAGGGCTCGTCCTCCAGGGCGCAGAGCTGTTCCACCGCCCGCTGGAAGGCCCGGGCCACCAGCTCCTGCTTGGCGCTCAGAAGCTGCTTCCGGTTTTCCGTCTCCTCGGCGGCCAGGAGCAGGTCATACTGCCGTGCGGCCTCGGCTTCCCCCTCCTTCCGGAGGGTCTCCCGCAGCTGACCGGCTTCCCGGTCCGCGGCAGCCTTGGCTTCGGCGGCCTTCTGCTCCGCCTGGGTCAGGAGATCCTTCGCTTCCTGCTGCGCGTCCTCCCGGATGCGCTGCGCGATGTTTTCGATCCCCTTCATCTTACTTCACGTTGAGGATCATCAGGATGGAGGCGATCAGGGAGAGGATCGCGTAGAACTCCACGATGACGCAGAGGATGATGCCCTTGGACCAGTCGTCGGGCTTCTTGGCGGCGATATTGATGCTGGCGGCGGCGACGCGGCCCTGATACTTGGCGGAGATGAGACCGCCCAGCATCATGGGGATGCAGGCGACCAGGTAGCCCAGACCCTGCTGGATGGTGAGGGTCTGAACACCGCTGCCGCCGAAGATGCCGATCTGCAGCAGAACGAAGAACCAGATAACGAAACCGTACAGGCCCTGGGTGCCGGGGATGACCTGCAGGATCAGACACTTGGTGAACTGTTCGGGATCTTCGCTCACCAGACCGGCGGCGGCTTCACCGGTCATGCCGGTGCCCCGGGCGGAACCGATGCAGGAAAGGACGGCGGCGAGACCGCCTCCCAGAAATGCCAGCGCGAGACCGCCGAACGCATTGATAAACTCAGCCATGGATGGATTCCTCCTTAATGATTTCAAAATACTTGGTTTTCCGGTCCAACGGACGGAAGGCCTTGCCTCCGTCCACATAGAACTTGCCGAAGAATTCCAGATACTGCAGCCGCGCTGCGTGGACATATGTGCCGATCACGTTGATGCCGATGTTGAACACATGACCGATAACAAAGATGGGAATGAAGAGGATCACGCTGCCGAAGAGGGAGCCCAGCACGTTCACGATGCTGGCCACGATCCCGCCAGCCAGCATAAGGGCCATCAGACGGGAGTAGGACAGGATATCGCTGAAATAGCTGGTGATGTCGTAGAGGCTGGCAATGCCGCCTACGATCTTGCCGGGGATGGTGGGCTTGGCTCTGCCCTGGGTCAGCACCAGGGCGGCGACGCCGGCGATGGCGATCCACCAGAAGCCCCGGAGAGCGCCCACGGCGATCCCGGCAAAGAGGAGCCACCAGCTGCCCACGTCGAAGAGGGCGTCCAGAGGCTTCCCGTCCCGGATGAGGATGTACGCTTTGACTCCCATGCCGAAGAGGATCTGGATGACCCCCAGGACCAGGGAGAGGATCAGTACGCTCATGGGATCCGCCAGAGGATTCAGCAGGGAGGGAATGGTCACTTCCTTCCCCAGCAGCTTCGCCACCACGGGGATGGCGTCTCCGAAGAAGCTGCCGGTGATGATGCCGAAGATGGCGGTGGTGACGCCGCATTCCAGCACCAGGCGGATCATGTTCTTCGTGCCGCCGGTGAGTTTGAATTTCTTCTGTACGATCAGGGAGAGGATGATGAACACCAGGCCGTAGCCCAGGTCGTTGAACATCATGCCGAAGAAGATGCAGAAGAAGGGGGCGATCAGGGGGTTGG
>CAMZJG010000124.1 GCA_947307505.1 uncultured Clostridia bacterium
CCCGTTCCCCTGTCCCCGCCGGTCCTCCGCGATGTACAGGAGATTGCAGAAGGGCACTTCGTCCCAGAACAGGTTCCATCGGAGGATCCCGATGATCCGGTCATCCTCCAAAAGCACCAGGCCCCGGCGGTCCCGTACCTTGCGATCGAATTCTATCCGGGGAAGATGCCCGTCCAGGGCGCGCCAGGCTTCTCTGTCCCGGCTTTCCACATAGCGGATCCGGGGATTCATGCTTTGCCGCTCCTTTTCCACGCCTCCGCCTCCTCGGCGGTCAGCTCCGTTTCCGTGATCCGGGTATACTCCCGCAGGGGATACAGCCCGTCGTGGGCTTCCCCGCATACCGCCCGGGACATGTTCCCGGGCCCGGTGATCCGGCAGACGCCCGCGTCCGCCAGGATCCTGCGGATCTCCCGCCGCTTCTCCGGATCCGGGGCCAGAACGGCGGCGGTCTGGAGATGGCCCTTGTACCGCCGCAGCTCGTACAGCCGCGCCAGAGGCAGCCGCTTCACCCACAGGTCCCGGTACAGCCAGGAGAGCTCCAGGTCCTCCCCCTCCAGGAGCCGGAGGGTGACCCCGTCCCCGGAATACAGGCCGGTGCGGCCCTCCAGCCGCTCCGTGTACAGGCTCACGGCGTTCTTTGCCCGCATGCCGAAATCCGGCAGACCGGCCCCGCGGCTCGCTTCCCGGAAGAGGGGGAAGAACCGCTCCCCGAAGGCCCGCTGTACCTCCGGATCCTCCGTATCCAAAAAGATCCCCTGGCAGGAGGAGCACAGGAGCTGCTCCGTCTGACACACGCTTCGGGCCAGGGCGGAAAGGGCCGCGTCCTCCGCGTCAGGCTCCGCATAGGCGAAAGAGAGCTTGTGCCCCCAGAGGATGAGTCTGGTGTCCACCTCCGCCAGACGCCGCGCCGCCTCCGCCGCCGCGTCCCCGCCCCAGACCGCCACGCCGTCCGCCAGCTTCGCCAGCCGACGCAGGGTCTCCGTCTCCAGGGAAGGTACGTCGAAAACATAGATGTAGTCCCCCAGGCGGGGCTCCGTCCGCACCAGCTCATGGAGCAGGCGGACGCTGAGACCGGAATCCCCCATGGGCAGCTTCAGGATGTTCACGTTTCCCGCCAGGAGTCCCTCCGCCACGCTGTAGGCGGGAAGGGCGTCCACATTCCCGGCGGCGATGTGCAGCAGCACCCCCAGGGGGCGCCGCTCCCGGAGCACGTTCCCCTCCAGCAGGACCGGCGGATCGCTCAGTTCCAGGGCGCATTTCCGTTCCAGCCCCTCCCGGCAGAAAAGACGGGCCATCTCTCGAAACGGTTCGTCCCCGATGCCGAAGGTCTCCAGCAGAGGGCGGACGATCTCGTCGAACTGCCCCTCCAGAACCCGCCGGGCCAGGGCGTCAAAGGCCCGGATCACCGTCTCCTGCTCCAGACGGTCTCCCCGGCGGAGAGGCGCGTACAGATCCGTCTCCAGGGACGCCAGCAGCTCCTCCTGCCGGCTGTCCTCCATGAGCTCTCCGCGGTAGAGGATCATGAGACCGCCTCCTTCTCTCCCTTCAGGTATTCCTCCGCGCCTGCTGCGCAGGTGACGATGTCGCTGATCCCCACCCGGCCCAGGATCTCCAGCCAGGGGGAACCCGCCCCGCAGGGACAGGGCTCCCGGTGCAGGATCCCCAGGTCATCCGTCATGACGCTGCTCAGGGGCACGCTCTGCATCATGGGGGTGAGGAGGTTCACCAGCCCCGGCTGTCCGTCCGGGACCGGGGAAAAGTCCTCCGGGCTGCGGATGATCACCCGGCTGTATACCGGCACATGGAAGCGGTGGCAGGGGCAGTCTGCATACAGTACCGGATGTTCCACCGCCCCGAAGAATTCCACGATCCGGCTTTCGTCAATATCCAGCACGTCCTTCACCAGGGCGTAAAAATCTTTCTTTTCCACCTTTTCCGCGTAAAACTGCTTCCAGCCGCCCCCCAGGGCCACCATGCTCCCCCTGGGCATGGGACAGCGGATCCCCCGGTCCTTCAGCTCCCGGAGCAGAAAATAGGTATAGGCGGGGAAGCCCATGGTGCGGAGGGGAAAGGTTGAGCGGGAGCAGCGCTGCAGCTCCCGGATGACCTTGTCCCAGGACAGGGCATAGCCCCCGTCCCCGGTGCGCTCCAGGGCGTAGGTCCGCCGCAGCGCCGGTGCGAACCAGGTGAAGCCGTAGGCGGTCTTGCTGGCTCCGGTATTCCCGGGGGGATAACCGAAAATGACGTAGTTCGCGGGCTTCAGGGACCAGAGCTTCCGCTGCCGCCCCACCCGGATCACCATCAGCAGCCCCAGCCAGAGGGACCGCAGGTCGAAGCCGATCCGGGAGCGCGTTCCCCCGGTGCCGGAGGAGTCCGCCCGGACCAGGAGCTTCCGCTCCGGCACGCTCAGCAGGATGTGCCGCTTCAGATACAGGGTGGTGAGGAAGGGGAGCCGCGCCAGGTCCTCCCGGCGGCGCAGCTCCTCCGGGGAAAACCCGGCGGAATCCAGGATGGCCCGGTATTCCGGGCAGCAGGTATAGTGGCGTTTTACGTTCTCTCCCATGGCCCGGAGGAAGAGTTCTTCCGTTCCCGCCTCGTCGTACACCCGTCGGCGGCGGAACAGTCTGCCCGCAGCGTCCATGCTGTCACCCCCTGTGCGTATCTGTATCTGCATCTACTATAATGTGCCGCTCATCCGCCGTCAACGGGAACATCTCCCCTTGACGGCGACCGGATAAGGGGTAAAATGTCTGTCAGAAGTCTGCGGCGGAGGGTATATGAAGGGTGAATGATGTGAATATCCCGGAAGGGATCCGGCGGCTGATCGCCGGAAAACCGTACAGGGTGGATGACATGGGCATGTCCCGATCCCGGATCATGCTTTTCGACGACTGCGTGCTGAAAATCGTCCGGTATGGGGAGAGTCATGCAGAAACGGTCCGGGTGATGCGCTGGCTGGAGGGGAAGCTGCCCGTCCCGAAGGTCCTGTGCTTTGAGCGGGACGCGGAGTATCAGTACCTTCTGATGAGCCGGGTGCCCGGGAAGATGGCCTGCGACCCATACTGGCTGGAGCGCCCTCGGGAACTGGTCGGGCTGCTGGCCGAGGGGCTGGAGCTCCTGTGGCGCATCGACGTCTCCGACTGTCCCCGCAGCAGAGATCTGGACGCGGAACTCCGGGAAGCCGGATCCCGGGTCAGGGATCGTCTGGTGGATGTGCACAACGCGGAACCCTCCACCTTCGGGCCCGGGGGATTCCGGGACCCGGAGGAACTGCTGGGGTGGCTGGAGGACCACCGGCCTTCCTGTGAGCCGGTGCTGTCCCACGGAGACTTCTGTCTGCCGAACATCTTCCTCGATGACGGCGGGATCAGCGGCTTCATCGACCTGGGGGACACGGGGATCGGGGACAAATGGAGAGACATCGCCTTGTGCTGCCGCAGCCTGAAGCACAATTTCGACGGCTCCTACGGCGGCAAGGTCTATCCCGATTTCGACCCGGAACTGCTTTTCGAAGCCCTCGGGATCGAGCCGGATCGGGAAAAACTGAGGTACTATACCCTGCTGGATGAGCTGTTCTGATCCGCACAGAGACGAAAACCCCCGCCGTACGGCGGGGGTACAGCGTGTCGACAAAGTCTTGTCGCCCCGCTGAAACAAGTTTTTCGAACAAGGAATAGGGTAGAGATCGTTCGAAAAACTTATGATTGAACGCGAAAGACACCCCTGATGGGTTTCTTTCACACTTTCTTCCTTTCCGGTATCGTGCCGTTTACGGGTTTGTCTGCAGTCTGAACCCCCGCCGTACGGCGGGGGTGTCATTTGCGAAAACAGCGCCCTTACGTTCCCAGGGCCGGTTTGCTCCCGCTCTTGTATCGGATAAGCTGCAGGGCGGTCACCACCCCCACGATCACCACCCCGATGACGTCCGTCAGGATGCCGGGGTAGAACAGGAGCAGGCCTCCCAGGACCACCAGGACCCGCAGGGGCCAGGCGACCGTGCCCCGGAAGAAGCCCTCCAGACCCACGGCCACGCCGAACATGCCGATGGCGGCGGTGGCGATATTCAGGGCGGCGGAGAGGACGCCCTTGTCCATGAGCAGGAGGCTGGGCTCCAAAGCGAAGATATAGGGGATGATGAAGCCCGCGATGGCCAGCTTGGTGGCGTTCACCCCCGTCCGCATGGGATCTGATTTGGCGATGGCGCTGCCCGCATAGGCCGCCAGGGCCACAGGCGGGGTGATATCCGCCACGATGCCGAAGTAGAACACGAAGAAATGGGAGGCGA
>CAMZJG010000125.1 GCA_947307505.1 uncultured Clostridia bacterium
AACTGGAAAGGGGAAGCCAGACAGCGGATGCGCAGGAAAAGGGCGGCATAGGCCACGGTGCGCAGTGCGTCGGCATTGTTCTCTCCTCCGGTATGGAGAAAGATCCCCACCGCCGGCCGGGCTACGATCTCAAAAAAGATCATGCTGGCCAGGCAGATGAGCAGGCCCGCCTTCCGGGCGGTGCGGATGGTCTCCTCCATCCTGGCCCGGTTGCCTGAGGAATAGTTGTAGGCCACGATGGGGAGCATGCCCATGCAGAGACCCACGTTCATGGCGTTGGGGATGCGCTCCACCTTCATGACGATGCCCATGCCCGCCAGCACCAGATCGTCATGGCCGGAGGCCAGGATGTTCACGCAGACGTTGGCCAGGTCGAAGAGAGCCAGGAGCACCGCCGAGGGGATGCCCACGGCGAAGATCCCTTTCCGGTCCTCCCTTTCGATGGCTGCCGCATCCCGGACGTTCAGGCTCAGGGGGGAGGATTCCTTCCCCGCCCTGCGGCAGGCGATGAGCAGATAGACGCAGGCGGCGGCGTTGGACAGGGCGGTGGCGATGGCGGCGCCCAGGACCTCGTTCCCGGGCGGCAGGAGGACGAACATGAACAGGGGGTCCAGGAGCATGTTCAGGATGCCGCCGCCGCTGAGGCCGAAGCTGGCCTTGCCGGAGTGCCCCGCGTTCCGCAGCAGATGGCCCAGGGCCATGGAGAGGATGGAGGGCAGGCTGCCCATGACGATGACCACCATGGCATAGGACCGGGCATAGCCGAAGGTGGCGTCGGAAGCGCCCAGGAAGCGCAGCAGGGGGCGGTTGAAGATCCCCACCAGGGCGGAATACACCAGTGCCGCCAGGATCGCCCCGTATACGGAATAGGCGCTGACTCTCTTCGCCCGGTCCGGCTTGCCGGCTCCCATGAGCCGGGCCATCAGACTGCCGCCGCCGGTGCCGAAAAGATTGGCCAGGGCCACGTTCATCAGCACCAGGGTCAGGGTGATGCTGGTGGCGGCCATCATATAGGCGTTGCCCGTCCGGCCGATGAAGAAGGCATCCACCATATTGTGGATCAGATTCACCAGCTGGCTGATGATGGTGGGCACCGCCATGACCCGCAGGGCTTTGGGGACGGGGGTGTTGGCGAACAACTCATTCTTATCAATGGGATTCGCGTTCTTCTTCAGCATGGATGGCTCCTGTTTGATGAATTGTGCCCTTCGGACACATGAATTGGCTTTGCCGTGAATTGCGCCCGACGGCACAAGAATTGTCCTGCGGGACATGACGGACCGTCAATTCATGTGCCCAAAGCGGCTCACGACGCGCCGACGGGTCAATTCCTGTTTTTCTCCTGCCAGGCGAAGAAGGCCTGGAGGGCGTCGTTCCAGAAATCAAAATTGTGCTGACCTTCATGAGTGTACCAGACGTGGTCGTAGCCGATCTCGTTGAGGTAGTCGTGCATGGACAGGTTGAACTGGTACAGGGGGTCCTCCGTGCCGATGGCCAGGAAGAGCTTCGGCTTCTCCGCCAGCTTCACGGCGGCTGCCGCCAGGGCACGGGGATCCTTGTCGCTGCCCATCAGGGCGGAGGGCTCCCCGAACACCGTGCGGTAGAAGCCGTAGGGAGCCACCGCGTTCCCATGGCCGGGGGTCATCTTCGAGACTTCATCCATAATGAGGGCGGAGGACATGGCGCAGATCCAGCCGAAGGTTTCGGGATAGCGCAGACCCAGGCGCAGGGCGCCGTAGCCTCCCATGCTCAGGCCGCCCACGGCGGTGTCCTCCTTCCGCGCGGACAGGGGGAAGAGCTTCCGGGTGACGTCCACCAGCTCCTCGCCCACCTGGACTCCGGGGAATTCCCCGTTTTCCGGCCGGTCCACATAGAAATCGTTGGCGCCGTCCGGCATGATCACCGCCAGGTTCCGGGCGGTGGCCCACTCGTTGATGCGGCTGTTCAGCAGCCAGTCGTTCTGGTTGCCGGAAAAGCCGTGGAGCAGGTAGATGGTGGGGAAGGGACCCGCCTGATACCCCACTTTGCCCCAGAATTCGGGCATCTTCTCCACCGGGACGATGGCGGTGAAGTTCCGCTGTCCCAGATGGGCCTGGGAATAATAACTGCAGTTGAATACGGCCATTTTTCTATACCTCCGTTTGGGTTTATATTCTTACAGGGGGCAGCCGCCGCCGCTTCAGCGGGGTGCCCAGCAGAGGCGGGGCTTCCTCTCCGGCGGGGACCACCAGATCCTCCCCGGCGCAGGCCCGGTTGGGGTTCAGCAGATAGCGGCAGCCGAAGGCGTCCCGATATACCTGGCGCAGTTCCGCCCTGCCGCCGATGAGAAAGACCGCCGCATCCCCGTTCCATCGGGGCTGCCGGTCCCGGCAGAACAGAAGCTGACCCTGTCGGTAATGGGGCTTCATCCCCTGGCCGGGGACCACCAGGGCAAAATCCGCCCGGGAGGAGGAGGGGATGAATTCCTCCAGGATCCCGGCGGGGGTATAGCAGCAGATGCTCCGCCAGTCCGCGTCCTCTCCCCGGGCTTCCGCCTCCTGGAGAAGGACGCTCTCCCCCCGATGCAGATGGTCCAGGCGCAGGTGTTCCAGCTCGTGCTCCAGGGCACGGCGCTGGACTTCCTCCGGATACAGGGTGTTTACCAGGATATCATAGCTGCCCTCTTCATTGGGCATCACCGCCGCCCGCGCCGCCCGGTTGGGGAAGGGAAGGAAGCGGACGCAGAGATCATCCCTCATCCCGCTTCTGCTCCCGCAGGGCTTTCAGAAAGGCCACGGTGGCCTTGATCTCCTCCAGAGTGGCGGAGCCGCAGAGGTCGAACATCATGCGGTACTCCGGATTATCCCGGACGAATTGCAGATACTGGCGGACGTCTCCGTCCATGCCCGATTCCTCCGGGGATTCCTCATAACCCAGGAGCCAGGCTTCCCCCACCCCCAGGGCCTTCGCCAGGAGCCGGAGCTTTCCCGGTCCGGGACGCACCTTGCCGGAAACGTACTGACTCAGATCTGTCTTCGTCAGCCGTTCCGGTCCGGAGACCTCCTCCGCCAGGCGCAGGATATCCGCCTGCTTCAGGCCCCGCTCTGCCATCAGAGTCCGCAGCCGTTCCGCCGTTGTTGCCATTTCCGCCCCTCCTTTTCCTCCTGACAACAGCATACCACCACCGGCGGGCGTGGGCAAGAGGAAAATTCAAAAATTTTGAACAAATCGACTTGACACAGGAGCAAAAACCGAGTATAGTAAAATTAGTTCAAAAAAGTTGAACATCCGGAGGCAAGAATGAAGCGGGATTACGGAGCGAACCGGGAGCTGAAGCGGCTCCTGGGAGAGCGGGGAATGACGGCCGAGGAGCTGGCTGCCCGCAGCGGCATCCCCTGCGGCTGCCTGTGCAGGGCTCTGGAGGAGAAGCGGCCTCTGTACGCGGATGAGCTCCTCCCCCTGGCGCAGGCCCTGGGGGTCATGGTGGAGACCCTGCTGGGATAGGATCAGGACGAATACGGCCAAAAAGGAGGATATAAAGATGTATGGAGCGATCCTGGGGGACATGATCGGGTCCCCTTATGAATTTGATCTGAGCGGAAAGACAAAGGATTTTCCCCTGTTCATCCCCGGCTCCAGGTTTACGGACGATACGGTGATGACCGTAGCCGTGGCGGAGGCCCTGATGGATACCCTTGGAAAAGGGGAAGAGGAGATCCTCCGGGCGCTGACGGAGAGCATGCGGCGCTGGGGAAGGCGATACCCCGATGCGGGCTATGGAGGGCGGTTCATCCAATGGCTCTCCGCCCCGGACCCGAAGCCTTACCACAGCTGGGGCAACGGCTCCGCCATGCGCGTTTCCTCCGCAGGCTGGCTGTTCGACACCCTGGAGGAGACCCGGCGGGCCGCCGCCCGCACCGCCAGGGTCACCCACGATCACCCGGAGGGGATCAAGGGGGCGGAGGCCGCAGCTTCGGCCGTGTTCCTGGCCCGCACCGGCGCGGGGAAGGGGGAGATCCGGGACTACATCGCCCGGCAGTTCGGATATGACCTCAGCCGTACCTGTGACGAGATCCGTCCGGGGTACAAGTTTGACGTAAGCTGTCAGGGCACGGTACCGGAAGCCGTCATCGCCTTCCTGGAAGCGGAGAGCTTTGAGGACAATCTCCGCACCGCCGTGTCCCTGGGGGGCGACTGCGACACCCTCACCTGCATCTCCGCCGCCATCGGGGAGGCCTTCTGGGGGGTGCCGGAGGAACTGAAGGCGGAATGCCGGAAACG
>CAMZJG010000126.1 GCA_947307505.1 uncultured Clostridia bacterium
CCATGAGCAGGGACACGGGCTGATACCCTGCCTCCAGGGCCAGGGTCACCACCTTCGCTGTCTCCGCGATGAAGATCCCTTTTTCCGGGTCCACCCGGCTGCGGAGCTGGGTTTCCGTCAGCCGGGCGTAGACCTCCAGCTCCGGGACATTCAGATCCCGGACCTCGATGATCCGGGGCACGATCACTTCGCCGCTTCCCAGGCCGTATCCAGGGCGACCTCCATCATCTCGGTGAAGGAGTCCTGCCGGTCCTGGGCGCTGAGTCCTTCCCCGGTGAAGATATGGTCGGAGATGGTGAGCAGACTCAGGGCCCGCTTATGGGAGGCCATGGCTTCCCAATAGATGCCCGCAGTCTCCATCTCCACCGCCAGAAGGCCCATATCCCGGTACTGCCCGGCGGCCTTGTCATTCTGGTTATAGAACATATCCGCGGTGAATACGCTGCCCACCTTCACGGAAATGCCCCGTCCTTCTGCCAGTTCCACCGCCCGCCGAAGGAGGCCGTAGTCCGCCTGGGGACTGAGCTGGCCGGGGAACTGATACTGGATGCAGTAGTTGGAATTGGTGGAGGCGGTCATGGCCACCACCAGATCCCGCAGCTTGACGTCTGCGCCGATGCCGCCGGCGGAGCCGATGCGAAGCACGGTCTCCACCCCGTAAAAGCTGAACAGCTCATGGACGTACAGAGTCGCGCTGGGCACGCCCATGCCGCTGCCCATGACAGAGATGCGGCGGCCTTTGTACGTGCCGGTGAATCCCAGCATATTCCGGACGGTATTGAAGCATACCGGAGCCTCCAGATAGGTCTCAGCGACCTTCTGAGCCCGCAGGGGATCGCCGGGCATGAGCACCACTTTGGCGATCAGGGCGGGATCCGCCTCAATGCAGGCGGAGGGGGAGGAAATCAGTTTACCCATGTTTACTCTTCCTTTCTGAACAGCGCCGCAAGGCTCTCTGTATAGGGCGGGCGGCAGATGCCTTTTTCCGTAATGATTCCTGTGATCAGGCTGTGATCGGTCACGTCGAAAGCGGGATTATAGCATTTCACTCCGGCGGGCGCCATGGGCTCCGCATACCATTTGCTGCGGATCTCCTCCGGATCCCGGAGTTCCACGGGGATATGATCTCCGTCGGGACAGGCGGGATCGATGGTGGAGGTCGGCCCCAGCACATAGAAGGGGATGCCGTAGTGCTTCGCCAGGATCGCCACCCCGGAGGTGCCGATCTTGTTGGCCGCGTCCCCGTTCATGGCCACCCGGTCGCAGCCCACGAAGCAGCACTGCACCCAGCCGTTTTTCATCACGATGGAAGCCATATTGTCGCAGATCAGGGTGGTGTCGATCCCGGCGCGGCTCAGCTCCCAGCTGGTGAGACGGGCGCCCTGGAGGAGCGGACGGGTCTCATCGCAGAAAGCCCGGAACTGCATCCCCCGTTCCCGGCCCAGAAGCAGCGGGCCGATGGCGGTGCCGTAACGGGAAGTGGCGATCGGGCCTGCGTTGCAGTGGGTCAGTACCCCGTCTCCTTCGTGCAGCAGACTCAGGCCGTATTCCGAGATAGCCCTGCACATGGAAATATCTTCCTCCAGGATCGCCTGGCATTCGCGGCGCAGGGCATCCGGATCTCCCCCGCTCTCCTCCGCCGTTCGGCACATGCGCTTCAGCGCCCAGCTCAGGTTCACTGCCGTGGGACGGGAGGAATTCAGATATTCCGCGTCCTCCCGGAACCGCTGCAGAAAGCCCTCTTTTGGATACCGGAGACTCAAGATATACATGGCAAAGCCCGCAAAGATGCCGATCGCCGGAGCGCCCCGAACCCTCAGCTGCTTGATCGCGTCGTAGCATTCCTCCCGGGTCTGCAGGGTGAGGTAGATCTGCTGATTCGGCAGCCGGGTCTGATCCAGGATCACAAGGCTCCGTCCGTCCTCACTGAGACGCACATGGTCGATGACTTCCATCGGCTTACCCCCATTCTTGTTTTTCTGTTTTATTTATAACACAGGGAAAATGGCTTGTAAAGCGCAGGTTCTTTCGGTATAATATGAACATAATGAACAAAACTGTGGGGTTTTGGGCCGGATTTTTATGCGTATAGAACAGTTGATTCGTCCTGTATCAAGGGCGGCCCACCCCCTGGGGAGGCACAGAGATGGAATACAAGCTCACCGAAAAAGAAAACTTTCTCCGTATGCTCTCCGGTGAAATGCCGGAATTCGTACCTCATTACAACATGATGGGATGGGGCCTGCGCAGTTCTGTGCGCTTCTCCAAGGGGCCGGAGATCGGCGGCGGCTTCGTCAGCGACTACGGCGTGGAGTTCACCCCCGTCTCCGCAGCCGGCGGAGCCGCCCTGCCCACTCCGGGAAAGTTCATTCTGAAAGAAATCGAAGACTGGCCCAACGTGATCCATAACCCCGCCATTCCGAACGATATCGACTGGGAAGCTGCGGCCAAAAAAGACACGGAGAATTTTGACCGGGTAAACAAGCCCTGCTTCATGAGCGCCGGGGATTATTTCCAGAACCTGATGGCTTTCATGGGCTTCACCGAGGGACTCTGCGCCATGTACGAATCCCCGGAGGAGGTCACCGCCCTGTTCTCCTACCTTCATGAGTACAATATCGCCCGGGAGAAGATCTATCTCCATTACTACAAGCCGGATATCTGGTATATCCTGGATGATAACGCCACCCGTATGAACCCCTTTATCTCTCCCGAGATGAACCGGGAACTGCTCATCCCCTTCCAGCGGGAACAGGCGGAGCTGGCTCTGGACGCAGGCTGCAAGGTGATGATGCACGACTGCGGCCGCTGCGAGGACTTCATCCCGGACTGGATCGACATGGGCGTCTCCGCCTGGGATCCCGCCCAGGTGGACAATGACCTTCTGGGGATCAAGGCAAAGTACAAAGGCAGGCTCTCCCTTCTGGGCTGCTGGGATTCCCAGGGACCTGCCAGCTGGGCGGACAGCTCCGATGAGCTGCTGCTGGACTCGCTGGCGGAGTATGTGGATACCTATGCTCCGGGCGGCGGCTTCGCCTGGACCGCCAACGTCCTGGGCGCCGAGGGGGATGAAAACGTCAAGCGGAAGAACGAACTGGTGAAAAAGTTCTATGAGGACTACGCCAAGCCCTGGTACTACAATCATGCGTCCTGAATCCCGCATCGCGGCGCACAAAAGCGGGGGCACAGCCGAAACCGGCTGTGCCCCCGTACTGCATTCGTCAATTTACTCCCGCCTCCACTGCATAAGAAACGCAGACGCCCTTATCGAAGGATAAAATGAACCACAGTTCCTCTCCGTACTTTCTGCCGATGTAGTACACCAGGCTGGTCTCCGGAGGATATACCGCGCCGCCCCGCGGCAAAAAGCTGCTTCTTTGGCTGTCCTCCTCTCCCAGGAGGGCAACAGCCTCCTCCATGGTCATCCCCATCAGGGGATGGCGTTTTTCCAGGCTGTTCAGCATGTAATGCCGGTAGAGTGGTTCATCCAGCCATCTCTGACGGGCAAAGGTGTGCCTGTACAGATGAAAGGCCAGCATAAACAGGATGATCCCCGCAAGGATACACAGCAGGATGACCCCCAGCTGCCGCTTTTTGCTCGGTTCCTTATCCGTCATTTCTCCACCGCTCTTTCTCCCGGATACAGCGGGGCACGGCCGTTCGGCCATGCCCCGCAAGCTGTTTGACCCCTGTTTATCCCCGGTCCTCCAAGAGCGCGACTTCCCGCGCGCCGTCGAATTCCGGGACCCTGACCTCCACCAATTCCCGGCGGGAGGTGGGAACGTTCTTTCCCACGAAGTCCGCCCGGATGGGCAGCTCCCGATGGCCGCGATCCACCAGAACAGCCAACTGGATGGCGGCGGGCCTTCCCCGGTCCATGACCGCTTCAATGGCCGCCCGGGCGGTACGCCCCGTGTACAGCACGTCGTCCACCAGGACCACCACCTTGCCGCTCACGTCGAAATCCATCTTCGTGCTGCTCACGGCGGCCTGGTCCCCGATCTCCTCCAGGTCGTCCCGGTAGAGGCGGATGTCCAGCTCGCCCAAGGCAGGAGCATACCCGGTTATGCTTTTCAGGTTTGCCCCGATCTGCCTGGCAAGGCTGCAGCCGCGGCGGTAGATCCCCACCAGGCAGACGTCTTCCACCGAGGTGTTCCGCTCCAGGATCTCATGGCTGATGCGCATGAGGGAGCGATCCATGGCGGCGC
>CAMZJG010000127.1 GCA_947307505.1 uncultured Clostridia bacterium
TCAGCACGGAGCAGACGATGTAGTTCCAGCCGATGTTCGCCCCTACCAGCGCGAGTGAGGTGATCTTCTCCGCGCTCATGCCGGTGGCGTATTTATCCGCCGCACTGCCGATCTCCACAAAGCGGTAGCCGGAGAGGATGCTCATTTCGAACATAATAAGAATGATGATCAGGATGGTATAGATCAGAGATTTGGGCTTACTCTCAAGAAATTTCATGAATTTCACACGTCCCTTCGCTTTTATACGGGCATTATAACATAATCGCCGCACATTGACAAGAGGATTCCATAAGTTTTTCTCTTTTCAGCGGGCAAAAACTATGCGCTTTGCATAAGTACAGCCGGAGAGCGGGGGAAAAACGCCGTTATTCCGGGGCTTACTCGTACCGATGACCGCCCTTTTTCTTGTTTTCCAGATCGGAGGGGATCTCATTCCGGCGCTGGAAAGCGGAGATTTCCTTTTCCAGGTCCTGATAGAAGGAGTCCTGGATCTTCAGGGACTTCCTGCCATCCTTGAAAACCAGCTCGGCGGAGGTGTTGTTGATCCGCGCCGCGCGGGAGTTCACGGGGTTGGCGCCGGGGAACTGCCACAGGATCGCCCGGATATCTTCCGCCAGGACTACGGTCTTGCCGAACAGGTTGTTCTGCACCAGGGCTTTCTCATAGATCTCCATGTTCACACTCACCGCCTGGCGGATGAGCAGGATCACGGCGATCAGGAAAAGGATGCCGAAGGCGATGGTAAGACCCCAACTGCCCTCGCCTCTCAGCCGCGGGCCCAGAGAGGCAAAGGTGATGATGCCGAACAGCACGGTCGCCATGCCGGTGGGCAGATAGATCATCCCCGAGGTCTTCAGGGTGCCGACCTTTTTCCCATACTTTTCTTCCATGTAATCTTCCTCCAAATATCATTGAATTTTGAATACATCTTTAATGCAGAATATACCACACCGGGAAGATGAAGTCAATCACGCAGGGACCAATCCGACACTTTTCTCAGTTCCTCCCGGAGCCTTGCATAGCTCTCGTGCCGGGACCGGGGGATCTCCCCCGCCTCCACGGCGGCGGTCACGGCGCAGCCCGCGTCCCGGACATGGGCGCAGTCCGGAAAACGGCATTCCGACAGGTACGGTCGAAATTCCCGGAACAGCTCCGGCAGCCGGCGCTTCAGCTCCAGGGTGACGTCCTCCGCATCAAAGGCGGCAAAGCCCGGAGTATCCGCGGCCCAGATCCCGTCCCCCAGGGGAAAGAGCTCCACATGGCGGGTGGTGTGCCTTCCCCGTCCCAGCTTCCGGCTGATCTCGCCGGTCTCCAGCTCCAGGCCCGCGCTCAGGGCGTTCAGCAGGCTGGATTTTCCCACCCCGGAATTCCCGGTAAAGGCGCACAGCTTACCGGCCAGCATCTGACGGAGCTCCGGGATCCCTTCCCCGGTCTCCGCACTGGTCTCCGCCACCGGAAAACCGCAGCTCCGGTACGCGCGGATCAGCTCCTCCGCCCTGCCCAGGTCGCTCTTATTGAAGCACAGGATGGGTTCGCAGTTCTTCAGTTCCGCAATGGCGATCATCCGGTCCAGCAAATAGGGATCGGTCACAGGAGGCACGGCGGAAGCCAGGATCACCAGGGCGTCCAGGTTGGCCGCCGCCGGACGGACGAAGGCGTTCTTGCGGGGAAGCAGGTCGATCAGGCTGCCTTTCCCGTTCCCCAGGGATTCGACTTCGGCCAGATCGCCCACCAGGGGGGTCAGTCCCCGGAAGCGAAGCTTGCCCCTGGCTCTGCATTCCAGTACCCCTTCCGGGGTATGCACGTACCAGAAGCCGCTGAGCGCCTTCAGGATCCTGCCCTCAAGCGTCTCCGCCATTCTCTCCCTCCTGGCCGCCGTCCCCGGCGGGCTCGCCGTTATCCTCCGGCGGCTGTTCGCCCTCTTCTCCTCCCTCGCCGGGCTCCTCGCCGGGTTCCTCCTCAGGAGGCGGAGTCTCTGTCGGTCCGGAGGAGATGTTCAGATTGATCTTGCTGTGCTCGGGGATGCTGGTGCCTGGGGCGGTGCTCTGGAAGATGACGGTACCCCGTTCCGCGTCGTCCTCCACCTCGGAGATGCTGCCCACGGTGAGGTTCAGGGCCTCCAGCTGGGCCGCCGCCGCCTGGGCGGTCTTCCCGTACAGGTCAGGCATGGAAACGTACTTGATCTGGGGACCGGAGCTGACGGTGAGAAAGACCGTATCGCCGGGACGGAGCTCCTCCCCCGCCGCCGGAGAGGTGGAGATCACGTAACCCTCCGTCACGGTATCGGAGATCACCAGATCCTCCCGCACCTCCAGCTTCAGTTTCTGGAGGGTGAGGAACGCGTTGCGGTATTCCTGATTCACCAGATCCGGCATGAATACGATCTCGGAACCGCTGCTGACCGTCACCTTCAGGGTGGGCTTTTCTTCCCCCTTGATCACCGTTCTGCCGCTGGCGGGGCTTTGACTCAGGATGAAGCCCTCCTCCACCCCTTCGTCGGCCTCATAGGAGGGAATGATGTTGTAATTATCCGTAAAGCCCGGATTCTGGAGCACCGTCTCCAGACGGCTGCCCACCAGGGCCGGAACGACCATGGTCTCCGGTTCCGAAAACATTTCCTTGAACCAGTTGCGCCACAGGAAGAGGAACAGGGCCAGGATGAACAGGATCACGCAGAGCACGCCGAAGAGGATGGTCACGCTCCTGGCCCGGAGAGTGTTCTTCCGGTAATCCTTCCGGCTCAGCTCCCGGGCGCCCCGGATCGGTTTGACCCCTTCTGTCTCCGAGGTCATGATCCGGCCTCCCCGTTTCTTCCGCTTCGCCGGGGGCTCCTCGACGGGCTCCTGCTTCTCGGGGGTCTCCGTAAAGGGCAGTTCCCGCTCGTCGAAATTCCCCTCCGGATCCTTGCGGAAGGCTTCCAGGTCCGCATAGAGCTCCTCGGCGGACTGATACCGCTTGTCCAGATCCGCGCACATGGCCTTCATGGTGATGCGCTCGAATCCCTCCGGGATCTCCGGATCGATCTCCCGGGGCATCAGGGGAATGGAGCTGATGTGCTGGATGGCCACGGACACGGCGCTGTCCCCCTCGAAGGGCAGGCGCCCGGTGATCATCTCATACATCACCACGCCCAGGGAATAGATATCCGTGCGGGCGTCCGTATGGCTGCCTTTGGCCTGCTCCGGAGAGATATAGTGGACGCTGCCCAGGGTCTCCTGGGTCAGGGTGTTCTGGCTGGAATTCAGCCGGGCGATGCCGAAATCGGCCACCTTGACGCTTCCGTCCTTCAGGATCATGATATTGTGGGGTTTGATATCCCGGTGGACGATCCCCCGGCCGTGGGCGTGGATGAGCGCCTTGCAGATCTGGCTGGAGAAATGCAGGGCTTCCTTCCAGGAGAGCACCCCCCGCTTCTGCATATACTGCTTCAGGGTGATCCCCTCGATCAGTTCCATGACGATATAGTTCACGTCCTGGGTACGGCTCACGTCGTACACCGTGACGATATTGGGGTGGCTGAGCATGGCTACCGCCTGGGCCTCAGTATGGAAGCGCCGGCGGAAATCCTCGTCCACCGCATAGTCGTCCTTCAGGATCTTGACCGCGACATACCGGTTCAGCCGATGGCACAGGGCCTTATAGACCACCGCCATCCCGCCCACGCCGATCTTTTCCTTGATCTCGTAGCGGTTATCCAGCATTTCGCCGATGTATTTATCCATGTTGTCCATCTTTAAACCATCCTTATATCCGTTCAGCCTTCCGCTTCGGATCCATCCGCGGAAAGCAGGATCAGGGTCACATTATCCGGCGCGCCTCGTTCCAGCGCGATCGCCATCATCCGGTCGGCCGCGGTCTCCAGCTCGCCGCCGTAGGCGATCTCGAACAGCAGCTCCTGGGCATTCACGATGCCGCTGAGCCCGTCGGAACAGAGGAGCAGGATATCTCCGGGCTCCAGTTTCTCCCGGAACACATCGCAGATCACATCTTCATCCGTGCCCAGCGCCCGGGTGATAAAGTTCCGCTGGGGATGAAGCCAGGCGTCCGCCCGGTCGATCTCCCCCCGGTCCACCAGATCCTGCACCAGGGAGTGATCCTTGGTGACCTGGCGTATGACCTTATTCCGCACCAGATAGCAGCGGCTGTCCCCGATGTTCACGATCCGGGTCTCCCTGC
>CAMZJG010000128.1 GCA_947307505.1 uncultured Clostridia bacterium
TCCGTCAGGAAGAACACCGCCGCCAGGGCGGCCAGCACAACGGCCCCCAGGATGATCCAGAAGGCGGGTTTCCGGGGATTCAGCACGTTCTTCACCCGTCCCTTCACCCCCGTCTCCCCGAAGGCCAGGGGACAGGCGGCGATCATTCTCCCGGGATGGCTCAGGTCCAGCAGAGCCTGGGCATAATCCGCCCGAGCCGCCGGGTCCAGGCGCCGCACCGCCCGTTCGTCGCAGGCCAGCTCCATATCCCGGCAGAACAGGATGTAAGCCAGCCAGAGGACGGGGTTGAACCAGTGCACAGCCAGGAGAAGGAATCCCAGGGGCTTCCACAGCTGATCCAGCCGGCGGAGATGGGCCCGCTCATGGGCCAGCACATGGCTCAGCTGCAGCTCCTCCAGCCCGGAGGGAAGAAAGATCCGGGGACGGAGCACCCCCAGGATGAAGGGGGAATCCACCCCGTCGCACAGGTATGCCTTTCCGGAAAAGGGGACCGACGCCGCGGTGCGCCGCCGGAGGCGCAGGAAGCTTACCAGGGCATACAGGAGCATGGCAAGGGTCCCCGCCGCCCAGAGCAGGGGCAGATACTGACCGGGAGAGGTTTCCGTGCTGACCCGGACGTTCTGCGCCTCCCCCACCGCCTGATTCACGGCATGGTCCCGGGGCGTTTCCAGCTCCAGGGACGGCAGGGCCTCGTCCACAGCGGAGACGATCTGCCGGTCCGACACCGCAGCGGTACCGCCCGGGGGCATGAGACTCGCCCCGGACCGGGGCAGGGCCGGGCACAGCAGCCGCACCGCCACCAGCAGCCACAGGAGGCAGAGGACCCGTTTCGGCGCCTTCCGAAGGAGAAAGCGCAGCAGGACCACTACCCCCGTCAGGACGGCGGCGGACAGGCTCATGCGCAGCATCACGGGGAAAGCCCGCTGCAGCGCCAGCAATACCGTTTCCATCGTCATCCCTCCCGGCGGGCCTCGTCGATGAGCTTCTGGATGGCGTCCGCCTCCTCTTCCGTGAGCCGGTTCCGGGCGGTGAAGGCCGCCACAAAAGCGGGCAGAGAGCCGCCATAGGTCTCCGCCACGAAGCGCTCCCCCCGCATGGCCAGGAAATCCGCACGAGAGATCCGGGAGGAAACGATGCCCTCCGCATTCTGAAAAATACCCTTCTCGCAGAGCTTCCGCAGCACGGTGTACGTGGTGGGCCGCTTCCAGTTCAGTTCCTTTTGGCAGAGCTCCGCCAGTTCCCGGGAGGAAAGGGGCTCATGGGCCCAGATCAGCTCCGCGAACCGCTCCTCCACTACGCCCAACTTCAGGTCTTCCATCTTACCGCCCCCTGTTTATTCTCGATAAACTAAGCTCAGTTTATCGTGGATAAACAGCTTTGTCAAGCAAAAACCGGCGGGACCCTCGCGGGTCCCGCCAAACTTTGTTTTCTATCTGCCCAGGATCATGCGATGCAGGATGTAGCTCCGGAGGCCCAGCTTCTTCCGCAGGGCCCGCTCCAGGAAGATATAGTAATCGCACATCCGCCGGACCTCCCCGTCCGAGGGCTCCCGCAGGGCGAAGCGGGAGAGGACCACAGGCTCGCACACGGTCTCCAGGGGGTACCGGGCCCGGTCCCCGGCCAGGGCCTCGTCCGCCCGGGCGCAGAACCGCTGAATGGTATCCGAGGGCTGCATCTCCAGCCCCAGGAAGCCCAGCTGCTTCAGGATCTGCCGGTAGCACACGTCCGCCCGGGCAGCGTTATCCGGATATCTGCGGTTCAGGCGGCGGTAGAAGTTCTCCACCCGGAAGAACAGCAGGATGAACCGCACCAGCAGGAAGATCAGGAAGGCGGCCAGGTCGCAGCCCAGGATGATCAGCAGGATCTTCCCCGTATTGTCCTTCTTCTTCGGCGCCAGGGGCTCATGGTCCGTCTCCGGCTCCGGCAGTTCCGGCTCGGGGAGCTCCGGCTCCGGCATCTCCGGGATATCGGGCCGCGCCGTAGGCTTCGGCTTCTCCTCCTCCTTGGGCTCGTCCCGGGTCACCAGCTCATAGAAGTTCCAGTGGGTGGGATCGAAGTCCACCCAGCCCACGCCGTAGAAATATACCTGGGACCAGGCATGGGCGGTGGCGTTGGTGGCCACGTAGGAGGTGGTGTCCTTCACCCGGTCCGCCTGCTTCAGGCCGTAGCCCGTCACATACCGGGCGGGAAGCCCGGCCATGCGGGCCATGAGGGTCATGGCGGTGGCGTAATAGGTGCAGTACCCCTCCCGGGTCTCCAGGAAATAGGAGAGGAAATCCCGGTCCCCGGGAGCGTCCCCGGGGGTCTGGGTATAGGTGCAGTTGTCCCGGATCCAGGTCTCGATGGCCAGGGCCTTGTCATAGTCGTCCTCGCTGCCGGCGACGATCTCCTCCACCAGCTCCGCCACGTAGGGCTCGATGGTCTCGGATACCTGGGTGCAGCGCTCCGCGATCTCCTCATATTCCCTGTCCTTGGAGGCGGAAGCGTATTTCAGCAGAACGTGCATGTTCCAGTCGAAATTCTCCTGCTCCCGGTCGAAGACCCGGGTGCGGATGGTGTAGCTCAGGGCATAATCCGGGAATTCCAGGGCATAGAGCTCCCCCTGGGTATTGAAGTAGATCTTGGTGTCCTCCGACCGCTGGAGGGTCAGCCGTTCCAGCTTGCCCCCGGCAAACAGGGAGCGGAAGTTCACGTTCATGTTAATATCCAGGAGGGCGCTTTTGGTGATCTTGTTATAGGGCCCGGAGGCCTGATTGGAGGAAGGCTTGTCGATGGTGAAGATCTCCCGCCGCTTGCCCTTCCAGAGGGGACTGTCGAAGCGGAAGCGGCCCAGAGCCCAGCCGTCGTACCAGCCGTAGCCGTTATAGGTATCGTACACCGACCCGGCCAGAAGGATGGGGGTGTCGGTCTTCACCCGCAGCACGTTTTTGTTGTTGGGCTCGATGTTGCCCCCCAGCTCGAAGCCATTGGGGGAAAGGCCGGAATAGGACAGATCGAAGCTGCCGCCGCTGCTGCTCCCCTCCCCGTAGAAGGAGAACACGTCCCCCAGGTCCTCCACAAAGTTCACCAGGGATTTTGACTGCCAGGTCCCCTCCTCCTTGGGTCCGAAGGCAAAGGCGAAGAGCACCGCCAGGGGCGCCAGCACCATGGCCGTGGCCAGCATGGCGGAGACGGGGATCTTCTCTCCCCCGCCCAGCTTCCGGTTGATGCTTCGGGCGTTGGTGCGGCAGATGAGCACGAAAAGGACGATGAGCAGCAGGGCCGCCACCGTGAGCATATTCTCCGCGCCGGCGTAGTACAGCCATACCAGCAGGGCTCCGCTGAGGAGGACCCACACCGGCAGAAAAGCCAGACGGCGGAAGTAGATATACAGCACCAGGGTCACGGGGAAGGAAAAGGCCAGATGGACCAGGAACTGGCTGCCGTTTTCCGAATAGGGCAGCGTATAGGGATAGGCGTCGTTGTACCAGTCGATGAATCCGTTTACATAATTCAGGATCAGGTCCTTCCATTTGAAGGCCCATACGGCGCCGAAGCCCAGGATGGCCACCGCCGCGATCAGCGCCGGGGCGATCCACCACCGGCGGGAAAGGAGGAAGATCACGGACAGGTCCACCGCCGCGAAGAGCATGCACTCCGTCATGCTCACCTCCTGGCCCAGGGCGGGCAGAAGGGCGGTGCAGAAGGCGCAGCTGCCCAGCAGGCAGCAAAGCAGCTCCACGATGAGGGAGGAGGAGAATCCCGCGTTTCGTTTCTTCACATCAGCACCCCCTCATTCCAGCGCCGCCAGCTCGGCCGCCACGTCGCAGCCCAGGGGCAGGCGGATGGTGGGGACGAGCCCCGTATCCCGGCCTTCGTCCCCCACCAGCACCAGAGTCACGGCGCTGAAGTACGGCTCCGCCTCGGCCAGGGAAGCCTCCAGCTCGGGGGTGAAGGAATCCGTGACCAGGATGAGGGCGCTCCGGCCATAGGCGGACTCCGTGGGCAGCGGTCCCCGGGCGGGGACCTCGCCGAAGGGCAGCAGGGCCAGCCAGCGGCGGATCTTCTCAAAATCCGCCATGTTCAGGGCCTCTTCTCCGGCATGGACGCCCCGGGTATCGCTCAGGGCCCGGAGCACGGCGCTGCGGTTCCGGGAGAGGCAGTGGAGGGTGATGCAGGCCGCGGCCTCGCA
>CAMZJG010000129.1 GCA_947307505.1 uncultured Clostridia bacterium
GGGCACCATCGCGGGGAAAGGCGTCATCAATAACCGCATGTCCAACCGGCTCATGGAAAAGCTGGAGCAGACGGGCATCCCCACCCACTTTGTCAGGGAGCTCAGCGAGCGGGAGACCCTGGTGAAAAAGGTGCAGATCGTTCCCCTGGAGGTCATCGTCCGCAACGTTTCCGCCGGAAGCTTTGCCAAGCGCTACGGGGTGGAAGAGGGCGTCGTTTTTGACCAGCCCACCCTGGAATTCTCCTATAAAAACGACGCGCTGGACGATCCCCTGATCGCCCTGCCCCATATCTTCGCCCTGGGTCTGGCCACAAAGCAGGAGATGGAGACCATCAAGGCGTATTCCTACGGCATCAATGACTTCCTGAAACGCTTCTGGTCATCCTGCGGCGTCACACTGGTGGACTTCAAAATCGAATTTGGACGTCTGCCGGACGGAAAGATCGTCCTGGCGGACGAGATCAGCCCGGATACCTGCCGTCTCTGGGACAGTGCCACGGGCAAGAAGCTGGACAAGGACCGCTTCCGCCGGGACCTGGGAGGCGTGGAGGAAGCCTACGCTGAGATCATGGGGCGGCTGGAGGCCGCGGACCGTGGGTAAGGATCTCCATGAGGAGTGCGGGATCTTCGGCATCTGGTCCCCGGAGCGGCGGGACCTGGCCCATCTCACCTACTGCGGTCTCTTCGCCCTCCAGCACCGGGGCCAGGAGAGTGCGGGGATCGCCCTGAACGACGACGGGGTCTTCCGCTCCCACCGGGATGCAGGCCTGGCGAGCGAGGTTTTTTCCCCCGGTCAGCTCGATGCCCTGGGCCTGGGGAATATCGCCGTAGGACATGTGCGCTACGCTACTACCGGCTCCGACCGGCGGCTGAATGCCCAACCCCTGCTGGTGAACCACGGGAAGGGGAATCTGGCCCTGGCTCACAACGGGAACCTCACCAACGCCTTTGAACTGCGCCGGGATCTGGAGGCAAGGGGAAGCATCTTCCATACCTCCACGGACAGCGAGGTCATCGCCTACGTTCTGGTACAGGAGCGGCTCCGGCGGGCCAGCATCGAGGAAGCCGCAGCCGCCGCCATGGACACCCTGGAGGGGGCATACAGCCTGGTGATCGCCTCCCCCACGAAGCTGATCGCCGCCAGGGATCGGCATGGATTCCGCCCCCTGTGCATGGGATCGCGCAAGGACGGGAGCATCGTCTTCGCTTCCGAAAGCTGCGCCCTGGACGCGGTGGATGCAAGATTCCTCCGGGATATCGAGCCCGGGGAGATCGTCACCCTGGGGCCGGAGGGGATCCGAAGCGACCGGAGCCGATGCGGCCAGGCGCCGCGGAGTCTCTGCGTTTTTGAGTATATCTACTTTTCCCGCCCGGACTCTGTGGTGGACGGGGCGGCGGTCTGCCTGGCCCGGCAGCGGGCCGGGGCCTTCCTGGCGGAGAGCCATCCGGCGGAGGCGGACGTGGTGATCGGCGTGCCGGACTCCGGTCTGGATGCCGCCATCGGCTACGCAGCCGCTTCCGGTATCCCCTATGCCATCGGGTTTACCAAGAACAAATATATCGGCCGCACCTTCATCGCCCCCACCCAGGGGGAACGGGAGAGCGGCGTGAGCCTGAAGCTCAACCCCATCCGGGCGGTGGTGGAGGGGAAGCGTGTGGTGCTGGTAGACGATTCCATCGTGCGGGGCACCACCAGCCGGAGGATCGTCCGGCAGCTCCGGAAGGCGGGAGCCAGGGAGATCCACATGCGGGTCTCCGCTCCGCCCTTTACCTCTCCCTGCTTCTACGGCACAGACATCGACAGCGCCGAAAACCTCATTGCGAACCACCACAGCATCCCCGAGATCGGAGAACTCATCGGGGTGGACAGCCTGGGCTATCTGAGCCTGGAACAGGCAAAGCGGCTCACAGGCAAAGATACGGGCTTCTGCACCGCCTGCTTCGGCGGGGGCTATCCCACCGCAGTCCCCGGGACCGGAGAGAAGAACCGCTTTGAGCGGAAGATCCATTCCCTGTAAAGGAGCTGGAAGAAATGTGTTCCATCATGGGCTTTACCAAACGGACCCTGGAGGAAAAGGAACTGCGGAAGTACTTTGACCGCACCCTCTCCCGGGGACCGGATATGTCCCGCATCGAACCTGCGGGGGAAGGCTGCCTCTGCTTCCACCGGCTTGCCATCATGGGCCTCCATGAGGAGGGCATGCAGCCCTTCCATCTGGGGGAGGACATGTGCGTCTGCAACGGAGAGCTCTACCTGTTCCGCCCCCTGAAAAAAGAGCTGGAGGACGACGGGTATCAGTTTCAGAGCGGCTCTGACTGCGAGATCATCCTTCCCCTCTACCGGGAATACGGGCTGAACATGTTCGCCAAGCTGGACGCGGAGTTCGCCATGGTGATCTACGACGGAAAGAAGCGGCAGTTCATCGCCGCCCGGGATCCCATCGGCATCCGTCCCCTGTTCTACGGCTACGACCGGGAAGGCGCCATCGTCTTCGCCAGCGAGGCCAAGAACCTGGTGGGTCTCTGCCGTGAGATATTCCCCTTCCCTCCCGGACACTACTACGCGGACGGCGTCTTTACCCGCTATGCGGATGTGACGACGACGGACCGGTATCTGGACGGGGATCTGGATACAATCTGCGCCGGGATCCGGGAAAAGCTGATCCTGGGCGTCGACAAGCGGCTGGACGCGGACGCCCCCCTGGGATTCCTTCTCTCCGGCGGGCTGGACAGCAGCCTGGTCTGCGCCATCTCCGCCAAGATCCTGGGGAAGCATGTGCGCACCTTCGCCATCGGTATGGATACGGACGCCATCGACCTGAAGTACGCCCGCATGGCGGCGGATTACATCGGCGCGGAGCACACGGAGGTCTACATGACCAGGGAGCAGGTCCTGGACAGCTTGGAGGAAGTCATTGCCCTGCTGGGCACCTGGGACATCACCACGATCCGGGCCAGCATGGGCATGTACCTGTGCTGCAAAGCCATCCATGAGCAGACGGATATCCGGGTACTCCTGACCGGGGAGATCAGCGACGAGCTCTTCGGCTACAAGTACACGGATTACGCTCCGTCCGCAGATGCCTTCCAGACAGAAGCGAAAAAGCGGGTGGACGAGCTGTACATGTACGACGTTCTGCGGGCTGACCGCTGTATTTCCGTTAACTCCCTGGAAGCCCGGGTGCCCTTCGGGGACCTGGATTTCGTCCGTTACGTCATGTCCATCGACCCGAAGCGGAAGATGAACACATACGGAATGGGAAAATATCTCTTGCGGCGTGCCTTCGAAAAGGATAAACTGTTGCCGGACGCGATCCTGTGGCGGCAGAAGGCAGCCTTCTCCGATGCTGTAGGCCATTCCATGGTGGACGACCTGAAGGAATACGCCGAGGGGAAATACACCGATGAGGAGTTTGAAGAAAAGCGCCGGCAGTACGGCTATTGCCCGCCCTTCACTAAGGAAAGCCTTCTGTACCGCGAGATTTTTGAAAAATACTATCCCGGCCAGGCACGGATGATCAAGGATTTCTGGATGCCCAACCGTTCCTGGCCCGGCTGCAATGTGGATGACCCCTCTGCGCGGGTGCTGTCCAACTATGGAGCCAGCGGAGAATAACGGGAGGCTGATCATATGAATAACGGCGTGATCGTCGGCATCAACTGGGGAGACGAAGGCAAGGGCCGGATGGTGGACCTGCTCACGGACCACTATGACCTGGTGGTCCGCTACCAGGGCGGCGGCAACGCCGGGCACACGGTGGTAAATGAAAAGGGCAAGTTTGCCCTGCACCTGCTGCCCAGCGGCATCTTCCGCCCCGGGGTGGTGAACGTGCTGGGCAACGGGGTCGCTCTGGACCTGGAGAATCTGTGGCTGGAGATGGAGGACGTACGCAGCAAAGGCGTCGCCATCAGCCCGGATAACCTGAAGATCAGCAGCCGGGCTTCCCTGCTCCTGCCCTGGCACCGGGAGCTGGACGGCCTGGAGGAAGCGCGCCTGGCGGATAAACAGTACGGCTCCACCAAGCAGGGTATCGCCCCCTTCTATTCGGATAAGTACCAGAAAAAGACCGCGCTGGCGGGAGAGCTTTTCCATCCGGAGGAGCTGCGGGAACATCTGGCGGAGCTTCTGGAATGGAAGAACCTCACCCTCACCCGGGTCTACGGGGCGGA
>CAMZJG010000130.1 GCA_947307505.1 uncultured Clostridia bacterium
GGCCTCCAGGTACCGGAGTCCCGCCCCGTCCCGGGTCTCCCTCCGGATGCTTCCTTCCCCGCCGTGGGGCACGAACAGGGGTTTCCCATCTTTGTAATCTTCCTCATACACGTCCAGAAACAGGATCAGCCGCAGGGTATACTTGCCGGATTCCTCCTCCCAGGCTTTGAATACCCGGATGTACCAGTCATGGTCCACCGCCACATAGACGGTCACCCGATCGTCCCGATGGGCATCCTGCCCCAGGGTGGAAATGCTGCCCAGATAGTCCTCCCGCACCGTGAGGGCCATCACCGTCTTCTGGTCGTAAGAGGTGCTGCCTCCCGTCGCCTCCGCCAGGCACACGGCGTCGGAGGCCTCGATCAAGGCCGTCGTCTCCCCGTCCGGGGCCTTCCCGCAGCCATGGAGGAAGAACATCAGCAGGAATCCCAGGGCAAAAACGTACCATGTCCACATCATTCTCACGGGAATTCCCCCTTTCTTCCCCCTCACCCTACAATTTGACGTCGCGTCAATGTCAAGAGGTTTTTTGAAAATTCTTTGATTTTTCCGACAAAAATGCGCTTCCCCGGTGGGGAAGCGCACTTTTCACACATGCTCAGCCCAATATTTCTCTCAGCTTTGCCATGGGGCCCTTCGGATCCGGCGGGGGGCCGAAGGGCCGCTCGTCCAGGTCCGCGAAGGCCAGGCACTGGTTGATGGTCATGCCCTTGATGGAATCGTCCAGCTTCACCTCCCGCAGCCAGGGCACCGCGGAATAGACGATCTCCGCTGCTTTGGGGTCCGCCAGCACCTCCGCCATGGGGGTATCGCCGCTGAAACCCTTGGGCCCGGCCTGGCCGGGCATGGGAGGCAGGCTGAAGGCGGGGTAATGGTCCTCATGCTTCCGGGGCATGTACTTTCTGGGATCATGATCCGGCTCCTCCGTCGGCGGGTTGGTTTCCCAGGGCATCCGGGTCTTCGGCGGGAAGCGGAACAGATCCCGGAGCCAGGCCAGGCAGTCCGGCAGCCAGGTATCGAAGCCCTGCTTCCGGAAACCGGTGTCCGTGGTGCCGATGAGCTCATTGGCCAGGATGCCGTGCTCCCCGGGAGTGTAGCAGTGGAGCTCAAAGGGCACGTCATGGTTGGAGCAGCTGAGCGCCATGTTCAGCGCCTGGTTGCAGCACACCAGATGGTCCTGGTAGGAGGAGACCAGGAAGGCGGGGGGCGTATCTTTGTCCACCAGGAGGTCGCAGCGGAAGACCTTTGTCTTCAGCACCCCCTCCTCCAGCACCGGCAGCTCGGAGCCGATGCAGGGGTAGATCAGCACCATGGCGTCCGGGCGGCATTCTTCTCCGCAATTTTCCACCGCCGCCTGCACCTCAGACTGCTTCCAGAAGGTCCCGGAGGCCGCCGCCACGAAGGCCCCGGCGGAGAAACCGATGACGGACACCGCGTCGGGCCGCAGGTTCCACTCCGCCGCGTTCTGCCGGATCAGGCGGATGGCCTTCGCTGCGCAGATCATGGTTGCGGGATACAGGGCTCCCAGGCCCAGAGGGTATTCCAGCACGAAGGTCTGGAAGCCCCTGGCATAGAAGAGCATGGCCGCGGACTCGTTCTCCTGGGGGGTGTGCATATTGAAGCCGCCCCCGGGACACACCAGCATCGCCGGCAGGGGACCGGGGTTCATCAATCCCTCCTGACGGATATAGCAGCGGAGGCGGGCGGTGCCGGAATCGTTCAGGGGAAGGGTCAGGGTCTTCATGGTCGATCACCTTTCAATCCGTTTTTCTGTCAGCGTAGCACAGCCGGGCCGGTGCGTCAAGGAAGGAAGTCCGGCTCCGCCCCGCCCTTTTGTTTGCGGCAGTTCCTTGACCCGGGCGGGGAGATGTGCTATCCTTGCATCAGGACGATAAATCAACAAAAGGAGGATTTTCCATGTACGAAAAGAAGCTGATCGTGTATTTTTCCAAATCCGGCAACACCAAGAAGCTGGCGGAGATGATCCAGGCCGCCGTGGGCGGAGACGCAGTGGATATCGACGCCCCCAAGCCCGATTTCGCCGCCTATGACCTGATCTTCCTGGGCACCCCCAACTACAGCGCCACCGTGGCGGGCCCCATGGCGGATTACATCAAGGGCATCGACCTGACGGGCAAGACCGTCGCCCCCTTCTGCACCCACGGCATGGGCGGCCTCCAGAACGTGGGGGAGGATATGACCAAGCTCTGCACCGCCGCCGGCGCGGCGAAGGTCTTCCCCACCATCCCCGTGAAGGGCGTGGACGTGGACCAGGCGGGAGAGAAGCTGGAAGCCTGGCTGAAGGAAATCGGTCTGAAATAAGCAAACCGGACCCGACATTGATTAAGTAAAGGAGACTATGCTGATGTACGAGAAACTGGTATTTGAATTCCCCCAGGAGTATAACGAGATCACCGCTCCGGGCGACGATCCCGGTTTTGTGGTCAAGCCCCAGGCCTATTTCCGCGGCGCTTCCCAGATCCCCGGCTCCGAATTCAACAGCAGCTTCCAGATCTTCGTGAAGCCCTTCTTCCTGGACCGGGTCCAGCACCGTCATCCCAAGGACGAGTACCTGATCTTCCTGGGCGCCTCCTTCCCCAACGTTTTCGATTTCGACGCGGACATCGAATTCACCCTGGGCAAGAAGGGGGAGGACGAGGAGCTGTACCATATCACCAAGCCCACCATCATCCGGGTCCCCGCCGGGGTGTATCACTGCCCCCTGCACTTCAAGCGGATCGATAAGCCCGTTCTCTTCCTGGCGGCCTGCATGATGCCCATGTTCGGCGGCATCTACGACATGCCCGACGGCTCCACCCGGGAGATGTACTACAACGGCCCCATCCAGTGCAAGTACAATCCCGACAAGAAATGCGACTCCTGCGGCAAGTGCCTCCAGGAGGACTGGAAGAAATAACCCTTCCCATCGGACAAGCATGGCGCTGTCTCAGCGGAGACAGCGCCATTTTCAAGGAGCATTATGCAGCATCTGGAGAACAACTATGAAAAAATGGCGGGGAAGGCCAGGGCGCTGTTCCTCACCTACGACCAGGAGGAGATCATCCGTCGGAATCATCTGGAGGCGGACGAAGAATGGCTCTATGCCCGGCTCCTGGACCTGGACCTGCGCCTGAGCCGCCGGAACGCCGCCCTGGAGCAGCGGGAGGGGGAATCCTGGATCTCCTGCCCCGGGATCAACGAGCCCATGGTGCTCCTGGATATCCTCTGCGACTCGAAGCCCGGCCGCCACGCTATGGGCTCCTGGCGGAATACCCTGGATTTCGGCATGCGGGTCCATCGGGCCCTGGCGGAAAACGGCCCCGTTTCTCCCATGGAAAAACGCTTCGACGCCCGGCCGGAACTGCTGCGGATACGGGCTCTGGCCATGGGGGGCATGGACGCGGGCAATCTCGGCGGGGCGGACCACGCCTTTATCCTCCCCTTCTTCCAGGATCTGAACCTTCTGGCCCAGTTCTGGCACGGGGACGAGGAATTCCCCCCCAAGCTGACCCTTCTGTGGGACGCGGGGGCGGGAGACTATCTGCGGTACGAGACCATGTATTATGCGCTGGATCTTGCCAGACAGCGATTGGGGGCGGAGAGATGACGGACTATGCGATGATGGGAAAACAGCTGGCGGCCCTGGCGGAGGGAGAGCCGGATTTCGTGCCGGTGCTGGCCAACGCCTCCGCCCTGCTTTGGGATTCCCTGGACCGGCTCAACTGGGCGGGGTTCTACCTCATGGATGAAGGCAGCCTGCTTCTGGGCCCCTTCCAGGGAAAGCCCGCCTGCGTGCGCATCCCGGTGGGCAGGGGGGTCTGCGGTACGGCGGTTTCCGAAAACCGCAGTCTCCGGGTGCCGGACGTCCACGCCTTTCCCGGGCACATCGCCTGCGACTCCGCCTCCAACTCCGAGCTGGTGATCCCCATCCGCAGCGGCGGAAAGATCGTGGGGGTGCTGGATCTGGACAGCCCGGAATTCGACCGGTTCTCCCGGTCGGATCAGGCGGGGCTGGAGGGCTTCGTCCGGGTGCTGGAGGAAGTGACGGATTTTTCCCGGCTGCGGGGATAAATGAATTCCGCGCCTTCCGGCGCGGCCCCTCGCCGGGGGCGATGTCATATATCGCTTCTGCCGAGTTTTCGTCAAGCTGCCTCCGGCGGGC
>CAMZJG010000131.1 GCA_947307505.1 uncultured Clostridia bacterium
ATCAACAACGGCATTTACGGCATGACCGGCGGCCAGATGGCCCCCACCACCCTCATCGGGATGAAAGCCACCACCGCTCCCAAAGGCCGGGACCCCAAGGAGCACGGCTACCCCATGCACATGTGCGAGATCATGAATCAGCTCACCGCCCCCTATTATCTGGAGCGCACCAGCTGCAACAATCCCGCCAACGTGCGGAAGACAAAGGCAGCCATCAAAAAGGCTTTCATGAACCAGCTGGAGGGCAAGGGCTTCTCCATGGTGGAGATCGTTACCAACTGCCCCACCAACTGGGGCACGGACGCCCTGGGCTCTCTGGAGTATCTGGAGCAGAACATGCTCAAGGAGTTCCCCCTGGGCGTGATCCGGGACAAGAGCCTGGAAGAGGAGGGCAAATAATGGAGACCAATCTCTGTGTAGCCGGTTTCGGCGGCCAGGGCGTCATGACCCTGGGCAAATTCCTGGCGGAGGCTGCCTGCGAATCCTCCGACAGGAACGTGACCTTCTTCCCCTCCTACGGGGCGGAGCAGCGGGGCGGCACTGCCAACTGCTTCGTGGTGATCTCCGATCAGGAGATCGGCGCTCCCCTGGGGGACCGGATGGACGACCTGATCATCATGAACGAGCCCTCCCTGAAGAAGTTCCTCCCCACCCTGAAGCCCGGGGGAAGGCTCTTCCTGAACAGCTCCATCGTGACGGACGACCCGGGCCGGGACGACGTGACCATCGTGAAAGCCCCGGTGACGGAGCTGGCCCTGGAGCTGGGGAACGCCAAGGTGCTGAACGTGATCATGCTGGGCGTCTATGTGGGCTATACCGGCATCGTGGATGAAGAGCTGGTGTGGCGGATCATCGAGCAGAAGCTGGGGAGCAAGCCCAAGCTCCTGCCCCTGAACAAAAAGGCCTACGAGGAAGGGCTTGCACTGGGAAAAAAGCAGAAACAGAACTGACTTCATTCGCTTACCTGCCGCGGACTCCGGTCCGCGGCAGACTCTTTTTCGGAACCAAAGAGCGGCATCGTTTTCCATTTTTTCTTTTCAGCGGATCAGAATTATGGTATAGTGAACTATCTAAGCAGTTCAGGAGGAGGATGGGGAATGGAAAACCTGCCGCCGCTTCGCTATCCGGAGCCCCAAACCGTGCTGACGGTGGAGGATATGCGCCGATCCGATGCCGCCTGCATCGCCGCCGGGACAGCGGGCACAGAGCTCATGGCCCGGGCGGGCCGCGGCGTTTACGAAGCGTATCCCTGGCAGGGACCCGTAGCCATCCTCTGCGGCACCGGCAACAATGCCGGGGACGGATATGTCCTGGCGGCCCTTCTCCATGAGGCGGGCATTTCATGCCGGGTGTTCCTCCTGCGGGAGCGTTTCTCTCAGGACGGGGCGCATTATTTCAAGCGCTGTCTGGAGCTGGGGATCCCCTGGTCCCTGTGGGAGCAGGGCATGAAGCTGACCCGTTATCGGGAGATCGCGGACTGTCTCTTCGGCACCGGCTTCCATGGCGCGGCGGAGGACAACGCGGCGGACATGATCCGGGCCGCCAACGAGAGCGGCGCAAAAGTGATCTCCGTGGATATCAACAGCGGGCTCAGCGGCGTCAGCGGTCTGGCGGAAGGGCCCTGCGTCCGTTCGGACCTGACGGTCTCCATCGGCTTTCCCCAGCCGGGCCACTACCTGGGGGAGGCCAAGGATATGCTCCGGCAGCTGGTCAACGTGGATATCGGCATCCCGCCCTTGGGTCTGCCCATCCGGCTGGCGGGTCCCCGTGATTTTTCAGACATCCTTCTTCATCGGCGGGAATGCTGCAATAAGGGGGACTTCGGCACCGTGGCGCTGCTGGGCGGCTGCACGGCCTATTCCGGGGCAGCGAAGCTGGCGAACCTGAGTCTGTCCGCTCTGCGGGCCGGCTGCGGCGTGGCCAGGCTGGCGGTCCCCTCCTCCCTGGTGGAAGGGGTACTGCCCTATGTGCTGGAATCCACCCTCTTCCCTCTGCCGGATCAGGAAGGGAGCATGATCGACGACCCGGACGCCATCGACGGCGCCCTGGACCGGACAAAAGCCGCCGCCCTGGGTATGGGCTGGGGCCGGAGCCCGGCCAACGGCCGCATCCTGCGGCATATCCTGCGGACCTATCAGGGAAGCCTGGTGGTGGATGCGGACGGCCTCAACACCCTGGCTGCCCTGCCGGACCGGGACGCCCTTCTCTATTCCGCCGGCGCGAAGGTGGTGCTCACTCCCCATCTCCGGGAGTTCTCCCGGCTGACGGGGATGAAGCGGGAGGATCTGCTCCGGGATCCGGTGACCCACGCCATGCGGTATGCCGGGGAACGGAACGTGATCCTGCTGCTGAAGGGCAGCAGCACCATTGTCACCGATGGGGAAACCGTGCTCCTGGTGAGCCGGGGCTGTCCCGGCATGGCCACGGCGGGAAGCGGGGACGTGCTTTCCGGCGTCCTGGCCGGTCTCCTGGGCTGGGTTCCCTGCACTCCCCGTTCCGTGGCCTGCGGCGCTTATCTGGCCGGTCTGGCGGGGGAGCTGGCTCAAGCGGAAAAGGGGGATATCTCCATGGTGGCCTCGGATACGGCGGCGAAGCTGCCGGAGGCCATACGCCTGACACAGGAAATACAAAACGAAGAATCAAAAAAGATCACATAAAGGAGGAAGAACATGGTCAAGTACAAGCGGCTGCCCCTGGAAACGATGGTGAACACCCGGGATCTGGGAGGCTATGCCACCCAGGACGGCAAGATCACCAAGTACGGCGTATTTCTCCGTACCGACTGCCCCATCAATATCAGCGAGCACGATAAGCAGTATATCATCGACTACGGGATCACCCTGTCCATCGACCTGCGGGGCGTAGACGAGGTGGAAACGACCCCCAGCTCCTTTGTCGATGTACCCGGCCATACATATCGGCACATGCCCATCAGCGAGGAGCATCGGATCATCCGCGGTGAAGGGGCCAAGCAGCCGGGTCCCCCCCAGCCCCCGAAGGACGGGAAAAACTTTGACATGGGAGACGCCTACATCGGCATCCTGGAAGAGGGCAAGGAGTGGGCCAGAAAGGTCATCACTCTCTGCGCCGAGTGGGAAGGCGGCGTCATGTTCCACTGCTTCATCGGCAAGGACCGGGCGGGCACCATTGCCGGTCTGCTCCTGGGCGCCGTGGGCGTCGGCATGACGGACATCATGATGGATTACAGCGCCTCCATGAGCTGCCTGCGTCCCAAGTACGACAAGATGGGCGCCTCCTTCCTCCCACAGAAGCGGGGCAGACCGGATTACAGCTGGGGCTTCTTCGGCTCCGTGCCGGAGAGCATGGAGGCCGTGTGGTACTATCTTCAGGAAAAGTACGGCGGCTATACCGGTTATCTGAAGGCCTGCGGCGTGACGGATGAGACACTGCAGAAACTGAGAGACAAGTTCCTGGAGGATCCGGTTTGACGCTCAATGTCCTGAACAAACGGAACTCCTTTACCCGGAAGGTCGGCTCGATCGTCGGCCTTCCGGTTTCTTTTTTCCCGGGAATCGGACACAGGTTTCCGGAGTATTTCCCAAATATGGCCGATTCTTTGCTGATATATTGTTTATTAATTTATATATGTATCATTTTATATATTATTACTTTTATTCTTTACATTTTGGCCGATAGCGTGTAGTATATGCATATCCTCGCGAAATTCAGAAAGGAGAAAAGCGAATGAAGAAAGCACTTTCCCTGGTGCTGGCTCTGCTGTTCGTTCTGGCCCTGTTCGCGGGCTGCAACAACGGCGGCAGCACCACCCCCACCGCGGCTCCCGGCAGTGCGACTCAGGCTCCTGCCACCAAGGCTCCGGCGACCCAGGCTCCCAGCGGCAATGAGCCCGCCACCGCGGAACCCGAGCCCGTGGACGAAGGTCCCTACCACTTTGCTGCCGGCAAGTATGAGAAGAATGCCGATGGCTGGCCTCTGGAGAAGTACGTCTACGAGCAGCCCCTTACCGACAACGACGACGTGCTGAGCAAGTGGACCACCTGCTACACCCCTCAGTACATCCCCGAGGACGGCTGGGGCAGCATCCCCGTCTGGCAGGGCGTTGCGGAATACACCGGCGTCCATATCGAGTACAACATCGTTGACTCCGCCAACCGCAGCCAGAACTTCTCCGTGCTGC
>CAMZJG010000132.1 GCA_947307505.1 uncultured Clostridia bacterium
CTTGAATCAAGCAATTTACCCATTTACCGAAAAACCGCGACAAAGCGACATCAGGAGGAACGACTTATGGAAAAGAAAAAGTTGTTTACGGGCGCAGCCACCGCGCTGATCACGCCGCTCACCCCGGAGGGCGTGGATTATCCGCGCCTGGCTAAGCTTATCGATTGGCAGATTGAGCAGGGGATCAGCGCGCTGGTGATCTGCGGCTCCACCGGCGAGCCCTCCACCCTGACGGACGACGAGCACCGGGATGTGCTTCGCTTTGCGGCAAAACAGATTGCGGGCCGGGTCCCCATGATCGCAGGCGCCGGCAGCAACGATACCGACTATGCCATCGACCTGGCCAGGGTCGCCAAGGAAGCCGGGGCGGACGGCGCCCTGGTGGTGACCCCCTATTACAACAAGGCCACCCAGAAGGGCCTCATCAAGCATTTCACCATGGTGGCGGAGGAGGGCGGCCTGCCCGTCATCCTCTATAACGTCCCCAGCCGCACCGGCGTCACCATCGAACCGGCGACCTATGAGGCGCTGGCGGAGCATCCCGATATCGTGGCCATCAAGGAGGCCAGCGGAACCATAGCCAAAACCGTGGACACCATGTCCCGGGTGGCGGGGAAGCTCACCCTGTATTCCGGCAATGATGAGGAGATCGTTCCCCTCATGAGCATCGGCGCCCAGGGGGTCATCTCCGTCCTCTCCAATCTGCTCCCGGCCAAGACCAACGAGATCTGCACCCGCTTCCTCAGCGGGGACGTGAAGGGCGCGGCGGCCATGCAGCTGCACTACCGCCCGCTGATCGACGCCCTGTTCTGCGAAGTGAACCCCATCCCGGTGAAGGCGGCCATGGCCGCCCTGGGCTTCTGCGAGGATTATCTCCGCATGCCCCTTACCAGCATGGAGCCGGAGCATAAGGCAAACCTCCTGACCCTGATGCGGAAGGAGGGCCTCAACGTATGATGCGCCTCATCCTGAACGGCGCCGGAGGCCGCATGGGCGCGGTGGTCCGGGACCTGCTGGCGGAGCGGGGAGCGGAGCTGGAGGCTGAGATCTCCGGCGGCGCGGATCCCGCGGGGCAGGGGGGATACGCCCCCATCCAGAACAGCATCATTTCCGGGGACCTGATCCTGGATTTCTCCCACCACAGTGCGGTGAACGAGCTCCTGCCCTGGGCGGCGGGACGCAAGCTGCCCGTGGTCATCGCCACCACCGGCCATACGCCGGAGGAACTGGCGAAGATCGAGGAATTTTCCAAGGTCATCCCCATCTTCTTTGCCGCCAACCTCTCCATGGGCGTGGCCCTGATGGCACGGTTCGCGAAGCAGGCAGCCGCCGCCTTCCCGGAGGCGGATATCGAGATCGTGGAGACCCATCATAACCGGAAGCTGGACGCTCCCAGCGGCACCGCTCTGACCCTGGCCAAGGCCGTGCAGGCGGGCAGACCGGGATCCACCATCGCCTATGGGCGCAGCGGAATGGGCAAGCGGGTACCCGGGGAGATCACCGTCCACGCCCTGCGCATGGGCAACATCTCCGGTCAGCATGAGATCCATATCACCACCGACCATCAGCAGCTCACCATCCGGCACGAGGCCTATGACCGGGTCCTGTTCGCGGAGGGAGCTGTCGCTGCCGCCCGCTTCCTCCTGGGGAAGCCCGCGGGACTCTATGGAATGGAGGACCTGCTCAATGGCTGAACTCATCCGCGCCGCCATCGCCGGTTACGGCAATCTGGGCAAGGGGGTGGAATCCGCCCTCCTGCAGAATCCGGATTTTTCTCTGGAGGCCGTCGTGACCCGCCGTGACCCGGCTTCCCTGCAGCCCGCCTCCGGGGCGAAGGTCGTGAAGGAATCCGAGGTCGCCTCCCTGAAGGGAAAGATCGATGTGCTCTTCGTCTGCGGCGGCAGCGCCACGGACCTGCCGGAGCAGACTCCCCGCTTCGCGGAGCTCTTCAATGTGGTGGACTCCTTTGATACCCATGCCCGCATCCCGGAGCACTTCGCCGCGGTGGATGCGGCAGCCCGGAAGGGGGGCAACCTGGGCCTGATCTCCGTGGGCTGGGACCCGGGCCTTTTCTCCCTGGCCAGGCTGTACGAGACCGTCGTCCTCCCCCAGGGGAAGGACTATACCTTCTGGGGCCGGGGCATCAGCCAGGGCCATTCCGACGCCATCCGCCGTCTCCCCGGGGTGCTGGATGCAAGACAGTATACCGTTCCCATCCCCGAAGCAGTGGAGGCCGTGCGTTCCGGGGAATGCCCGGAGCTCACCACCCGCCAGAAGCATAAGCGGGAGTGCTATGTCGCCGCCGCCCCGGGCACGGATCTGGACAAGCTCACGGAGCAGATCTGCACCATGCCCAACTATTTCTCCGATTACGACACCACCGTGACCTACGTCTCCCTGGAGGAGCTGCGGACGCAGCACCGGGAGCTGCCCCACGGGGGCTTCGTCATCCGCAACGGCCATAACGGGCCGGAGGGGAAGTACCGCCAGACCATGGAATTCCGCCTGGATCTGGACTCCAACCCCTATTTTACAGGCAGCGTGCTGGCCGCCTGCGGCAGGGCCGTGGTCCGGCTCAGCCGGAAAGGCGAGACCGGCTGCCGCACCATTCTGGATATTCCGCCCGCCCTCCTGAGTCCCCTGGACCCGGAGGAACTGCGCAGGGAGTTTGTGTGATATGCTGAACGATACTTTGGGAATCAACGCCGCGGGGCATCTGACCTTCGACGGCCAGGATACGGCGGAGCTGGCAAAGGAATACGGCACGCCTCTGTATCTCATGAGCGAGGACCGGCTGCGGCATAACTGCCGCCTGTACCGGCAGAGTATGACCGAGGGCTTCGGTCCGGAATCCATGCCCCTGTTCGCGGGGAAATCCTTCTGCCTGATGGCCATGTACCCCATCCTGGCGGAGGAGGGCTTCGGGGCGGACGTGGTCTCCGGCGGGGAGCTGTATACCGCCCTGTGCGCCGGCTTCCCGGCGGACCGGCTGTACTTCCACGGCAACGGGAAGACGGACCGGGAGATCCGCTTCGGAGTGGGATCCGGCATCGGCTATTTCGTGGTGGACAGCCGGGAGGAGCTGGAGGCGGTGAGCGATTTTGCCCAGTCCATGGGCAAGAAGCAGAAGATCCTGCTGCGCCTCACCCCCGGCATCGACCCCCATACCTTTGCCCAGGTGAACACCGGCCGGCTGGACTGCCAGTTCGGCGTGCCGCTGGAGACCGGGGAGGCCATGGCCTTCGCGGAGCAGGCGCTCCGCTGCCCCGGAGTGGAGCTCATGGGCTTCCACTGCCACATCGGCTCCCAGATCTTTTCCTGGACCCCCTTCCGGGACGCGGCGGATCGGATGCTGCGCTTCATGCGGGACCTGAAAGGCAAGACCGGCTTCGTGACCCGGATCCTGAACCTGGGCGGCGGCTTCGGCGTCCGGTATACGGAATATGATCCGGAGGTGGATATCCCCGCCTCCATCGCCGCCCTGGCGGAACACATCAAAGCCCGCTGTGGGGAATGGGATCTTGCCATGCCTCAGCTGCGCATGGAACCCGGCCGCAGCATCGTGGCGGACGCGGGCCTCAGCCTGTATACCGTCCAGGCCCTGAAGCGCATCGAGGGGGGCAAAAACTACGCCGTGGTGGACGGCGGCATGTCGGATAATCCCCGCTATGCCCTGTACCAGGCTGCCTACACGGTGTACAGCGCCAACCGTCCCAACGATCCCGCGGACATGGTCTGCACCGTGGCGGGCCGCTGCTGCGAATCCGGCGCCCTCCTTCAGGAGGGGGTATCTCTTCCCGCGCCCAGGAGGGGGGATCTGATCGCCATGTGCTGCACCGGCGCCTACCAGTATTCCATGGCCTCCAACTACAACCGGGTGGGCCGTCCGCCGGTGCTGCTCCTGAGCGCCGCGGGGAACCGCCTCATCGCCAAACGGGAGGAATACCCGGACCTGGTGAAGCTGGACCTGTAAGCATTTCGAGCCCGGGCCGCTCCGTCCGTCGTGCCGGAGCGGCTCTTTTGCCTCTTGCCAGCCTTCGACAAAAAATACTGCTTGACAATAAGGGAACGGCATGATATATTAATCAAGCTCACCAATATCGCGGGGTAGAGCAGTTCGGTAGCTCGTCGGGCTCATAACCCGGAGGTC
>CAMZJG010000133.1 GCA_947307505.1 uncultured Clostridia bacterium
TTCCGCTCCAGGATCTCATGGCTGATGCGCATGAGGGAGCGATCCATGGCGGCGCTGTCCATCAGGATGGCTTTCTGGAGAAACATGCTTACCTGTGGATGGAGGTGTTGATGCCGGTCATATCCGGACCATCGTTCAGATTGTTCCAGTTCCATTCCCGGCCGCCCAGGAACACGCTGGAGTTCATGTCGTTGGAAAGGTAGATCAGGATGGCTTCGGGGAACTTCATGCACATATCATAGAAGAACTCCTTCATAGCCATCTCATTCACTTCACCGTCCTTGGTGATGCCGTATTTCGCCTTGACCTTGGCCAGTTCCTCATCCGTGGCCACCAGGTAATCACGGGTGAACTTGTAGCTGCGCTCGTCGAAGGGTTCTCCGTGCTTCATATGGCCGGGGATGACCACCTCGGCGCCCAGAGCTTCCATCTTGTCCAGGGCGTCGATCCACTTTTTCCGACCGTTGGCGCTCACCTCGCAGGTGAAGGGGTGGGCGTTGGAGAACAGCACGTCGGAGCCGATCACGGTGGAGATGGAGGGGACCCAGACCACGGTGTTGTACTGCAGATCGCCCCATACCTGTGGGAAGACGATGATCTCCTCGCCCTCCAGCATGATCTTGTTGTCCGCGGGCAGGGGGGTCAACTCGGGATAACGGTCCTTGCGGCAGAGGTTCACCTTGCCGATGATGCTTTCCCAGTGCTCCACCTTATCCCCGAACTGGGCTTCGATGGTGTCGATATCTTCCGGCATGGCATAGCAGATGGTGTCCGGGAAAGCTTCCTTCACATGGCCGATGCCCCAGTAATGGTCGGGGTGGGCATGAGTGGCAAAGACAGCCTTCAGATTGAGATTCCGTTCGCAGATCTCCGCGATGACCCGGTAAGCGTTGCTGCGGGTCCACTGGCAGTCCACCAGGACGGCGTCCTTTTCACCGAAGATCAGCGTGCTGACCACATTGAATCCTGCCTCGTCGGAAATCATCGCCAGGGTCTGCAGCTTTCCGGGGCCGTGGGTATTCAGACGGACTTCCATACTCATTGTTCAGCTTCTCCTTTTATTGATGATTTGATCTGTTCTGATAATTCTGCACTAAGGATATACTATCCTACTTATTTTACCATAGACGACGGCAAAACCGCAAGCCCCATATGATCCTATTTATCTAACGTTTTCCGGTATCCCCGGCGTCCGTTCCCCGTCAGAGAGATTTAAAGATCAAGTAAAGAGAAAAACCGCATGGTTGAGTCATTTTCCTTTACTTGATCATATGTCTGTTCCTGACGGGAAACCCGCTCCCGCCGGCAGTTGTGGTCATGTCCCGTTTTTCGTTCCGGTGATCCCGTCGCTCTCCAGAACAATGTCCTTTTTCCCCACCTTCTCCCAGGAGAAGAGGGGGATCAGCTCCTCCGCCCGGACCGGCTCGAAGCGGTCCAGGAGCCCGCAGGCGTGCGCCAGAAAGCCGATCACCGTCTCCGGGCCGTATCGCCGGCGCAGGACCCCCAAGTCCAGGTCCGCGTCTCGCTTGGAAAGCTTTCTGCCCTCCCTGTCCGTGAGCATCGGCACATGATAATACGCCGGCTGAGGGTATCCCAGGAGCTGCTGGAGATAGATCTGCCTGGGGGTGGAACTGAGAAGATCGCAGCCTCGCACGACCTCGGTAACGCCGAATTCGCCGTCGTCCGCCACCACCGCCAGCTGGTAGACAAAGACCCCGTCCGCCCGGCGGAGCACGAAATCTCCGCAGGCGTCTTTCAGGTTTTCTTCATAGGGGCCATAGACTCCGTCCATGAAGGAAATCAGAAGATCCGGCGCCTCCAGCCGCCAGGCGGGAGGCGTTTTATACTTTCTCCGCTCCTCCTCGGTCGCCTCCCGGCAGGAGGCGGGATGGATGGGGTGACCGTCGGAGGCATGAGGCGCGTTCACCAGATTCAGACTGCCCCGGGTACACCAGCAGGGGAAAACATTGGCTCTGCCCCGCAGCGTCTCCAGCGCCTGTTCATAGGCCGCCGTACGGCTGCGCTGGGGCGGAGTCTCCCGGTCCCATTCCAGTCCCAGCCAGCGGAGATCGCTGCGGATGCTTTCGCCATTCTCTTCCGTACAGCGCAGGGTATCCAGATCCTCCATGCGAAGCTGGACCTCCCCTCCCCGGCTTCGAACAGACAGCCAGGCCAGGAGATAGGCAAAGGCATTGCCCAGGTGCATCCTGCCGCTGGGAGTAGGGGCAAAACGCCCGATCACCTTCCGGTTCATTTCCCTTCCTCCGGAATGATCCGATAGCGCCAGGGTCCCGTCTCAAGATCCCGCTCCAGCAGAAATCCCCGTCCGTTCTTCGGCTGCCATTCATAGCGGTTTTTTCCCTCATCCGGGAACAGATGGGCCATGATGGCGGCGATGGGTCCGCCGTGGGTCACCAGCAGGGTATCCGGTCCCCGCTCCAGCTCCCGCCAGGCTTCCAGCACCCGGGCCTCCATCATGGCGCCGCTCTCCCCGCCGGGACAGACGTTCACCGTGTTGTCCCCGGTGATCCAGGCCAGATACTCCGGGTCCTCCTTCATGGCCTCATAGCTGCGCATCTCAAAGACGCCGAAGTCCATTTCCCGGAAGCCGGGCAGGGCGGCATGCTCCCCGTCTCCGAACAGCAGGGCCAGGGTCTCCTCCGTTCTGCGCATGCCGCTGGTGGCAAAACGCAGTCCCGCTGCGGCAGGATAGTCCGCCTCCCGGCGCAGAGCAAGAAGTTCTTCCCTGCCCGCATCAGAGAGGCTCAGATCCGTACTGCCGCAGTACAGCCACTTCTCGTTGGCTTCCGTCCGCCCATGACGGATGAGCATGCACCGTTTCATTTCAGCTGCTGGGGCAGCCCGCAGAAAACGCGGGTCACCGTGTCCGCCTTTGCGGCCAGAGCGCTGAGATAACGCCCCACCGCCTCCCGCCAGGCCCTTTGCTCCGCATCCATGGGTACGATGCCGGAACTGATGTCCCTGCAGATGAGCACGGCGTTCTTTTTGAACTTTTGCGTGGGCTCGATACCCTGGCGGAGGCAGCCCAGCACGTATTCTTCGAGATGCCGGATGCAGCGCTTGGCGGTATCCACTTCCCCGTTTTCCGTACAGGTATAAATATCTGAATCCTTCAGGCCGTATTTTTCCCGGGCATAGGTGAGCTTGCCCTGGTACGCGCCGCCGATGATCAGAACCATGTTCTTCCTCCTATTCTCATACGAGTGCCAGGACCAGCAGGCCGCAGAACTCGCCCACGGTCACCGCCAGCCCGGATATATCCCCGGACATGCCCCCCAGCTGCTTTCTGCCATGTAGGATACACAGGGCCGCTCCCGCCGCAGCCGCGGCGGAGCAGATGCCGGAAAGCCCCCAGATGATCAGCGGCAGCGCCAGGGCCAGCACCAGCATGACGCAGATGGCCGCCTTATGCGCCGGGGTGACGCCCTTACGGAAATCCCCCGCATAGCCGCTGGTACCCATGGGCTCCAGGGTCATCACCGCCAGAGCGGAGGGACAGCGGGAAGCCAGAGGCAGAAGCAGCAGCAAAAGGACCCGACTGCCGGAAAGATCCGCCGAGGCCATCAGGGCAAAGGAGCCGATGAGCAGCATGGCGACACAGATCACGGCAAAAGAGCCCACATGACTGTCCTTCAGGATCCTCTGACGCTCCGGCAGATCCCGCCGGGACAGGATGGCGTCGCAGCAGTCCATGAATCCGTCCAGATGGATGAAGCCGGTGAGCAGATAGGGCAGGAATGCCAGAAGGAGACGTCCGAAGAGGCCCAGGCCGCCGATCAGGCCGATCAGCCAGGCCAGCAGAACCCAGATACCCCCGATGAGCAGCCCGATGAGGGGAAAGCAGGCCAGCATGGCCGGACGTTTTTCATTGTCCCACCGGGGATAGGGACAGGGAATGGCGCAGAACATGCCCCATGCCATGAAGAACGGAATCGTACGTTTCATACCGGCAGTTCCCCCTTATACAGGTTTCGGGTACCGGAAACGATCTCCGCCACCGTATCGCAGGTACGAGCCAAGGCGCGGTCCACATAGGCCAGACCCCGCCGGTACGCTTCCGTCCATTCGTCGTATCGGCCTGCGTCCCCGTAGAGATAGTCGCTGACGAAAACCACGTT
>CAMZJG010000134.1 GCA_947307505.1 uncultured Clostridia bacterium
CAGAGTGACGCAGACGAAGTCCGTCATCAGCCATACGGTCACCACCAGGGGCTCGATGCGCTGGATCACGTGGAAGACGCTCAGGTTTTTGACCATCACAAAGAAGGGATAGGGCAGCCGTGCCGTCAGCTCGGGTCCCAGGACTCCCAAGGTGCATACCAGAAGCAGCGCCGCTCCCAGCACAGCGGCGAGCATGCCCTTCATTCCCCTGGCAAGGGCACGGTCGTCCTCCCTCACATAGCCCCGAAGAAAGGCAAAATACACCCAGGGGCTCAGAACATCCGCTGCGGGCAGGACAGACAGGGCCAGCTTTCCCGGTTCCCGCAGACGAAGCGGCCAGAGACAGGCGATCTTCACGCTGGGAAGGGCAAGAAGGCAGATCAGCAGCAGCACTCCCGCAAACAGGAGCAGGATTACCGTGCCGCTTCGGAACGCCCAGCGCAGTTTTCCGGCGGCGGCCAGGGTACAAACCGCCAGAATGGGCGGGATGAAAAAGGCGGGGCCTGCGGAGGGATAGACGGTGGAGATGAGCCTTTCTGCCCCGCTGCGGAGCAGAAAAGCGCCGTAAAACACGATCCAAAGCGCCAGGAGCAAAGTCATGACTTTTCCCGGGAAATTCCCCAGGCTCCGGCACAGCGCCGTCCCCAGACCCACGCTTCCGTCCTCATACCGCAGCAGAAAGTGCATCGCCGTTATCAGCCCCGCCAGGGGCAGAAAAGCCAGGAAGGGCGCGATCCAGCCGGAGGCGCCGGCGATCTCTGCGGCCTCTCCGGGCAGCAGCCGGGACACCGGGGAAAACAGGGCGACAAAAACGGCGGACATATACTGGCGCAGGGTAACGGTATCCTCTCTCACGGCGACTTTCCCTCCTGTCTTTCAGCCCTCATGCCGATCCTGAACGATCCGGCAGGACACCTCCGCCTCCAGGGGGAGCTCCGGGAACCGTTCCGCCCAGGACGCCGCCATTCCGTCAAAGGCCAGGGGACGCACAGCCCGCACCCGCTGTCCGACGCCGCAGAAGTCCGCGTCCAGGGCCCGGGATCGCTCCAGCACCCGGCAGATGCGATCCAGTTCCAGCTGCTCCGCCTCTTCCTTCAGCCGTTCCAGCGTTTCAAGATCCCCTGCTTCCCCGGGGGATCTCAGTTCATTCAGGCTGCAGTCCAGTTCCACCCGGATCTGAAGGGAGACCAGCTCTCCCTCCCGATACTCCGGCAGATACCGGACGCGGCTGCCGATCAGCTGAAGCGCGGCCCAGGAGCCCCTCCCGTCCGGCACCTCCAGGACATCCTCTCCCTCCAGGTCCATCAGGAGGTTTGCCCCTCTGGCCAAATCGGGATCCAGATAACCGGCCAGTTTTCCATCCTTCAGGATGGCGTAGCCTTCGGCGGCCAGGGTGACCGGGTCTTCCCCCGAAAGGATGTCCTCCTGCCTCACCAGGGAGATGGCCGCCGCCAGGCAGCAGCCCTGCTCCGCCAGCATCTCCGCCGTTTCTCCGCAGGTGAACACATGGCTTTCGCTCATGAGCTGCACGTCCTTCTCCAGAGAAGTGAGCAGATCCACCGCCCCGTCTCTCGCCTTCCCCGCCGTGGAGATGGCTTCCTGAGCCGTTCCGTCCCGTACCACATAGAGAAAGGTATTCAGACGCATTTCCACGCTGTGCTCCATGTGCTCCAGGTACGGATCCACCCCTTGCGCCGCCGCCGACTCTCCCAGAAGCAGATGAGCCGTATGTCCGAAAAAAATATACTTCCTGGAGGTGTAGTCCTGCATCCGGCGCATGGTCCGGCTGATGCTCACAGACGTGCTCCGCAGCACCACCGGCTCCTCAAGCCCGCCGGTGGAGGCGGTCACGGTGATCTCTCCCCCCTCCTCATCCATCCCCAGGGCCTGGATGAGCTCCACCTGGTCGATCTCCCTGTAATCGCTGTAGACCCAGCGGCCGCCGCAGCCGGTCAGCAGGCTCATGGTCAGGATCGGAACCAGAAGTCGAAATATCCTCATTTCTGTCTCCTTTTGTCCGCCGGCTTCAGCCAGGGCAGACGGTACTTCCACCGGGGCAGAGGCTGCCGCAGCACCACGCCCAGCACTTCCCGGAGGCTCCCGTCGCAGAAGGGGGACAGGTAGGCCGTGCCGAAGGGCTCCAACGTGCAGAGGTAATAGATGAGCAGGAGCGCGCCTGTCACCATGCCGAAAAGGCCCAGGCCCACGGAGAGGATCACCATGCCGAAACGGCAGAGGCGCAGAGCCGCGGCCATATCCTGGTTGGGCATGGTATAGCCTGTGATCCCGGCGATGGCCACCACGATCACCACCACTGGGGAGATGACCTTAGCCTCCACCGCACTTTGGCCGACGATCAAGGCGCCGATGATGCTCACGGACTGGCCGATGGTGGCGGGCAGCCGCAGGCCCGCCTCCTGGAGCAGTTCAAAGGCCACCAGCATCCCCAGGGTCTCCCCCGCGGTGGAAAAGGGCACGTCCTGCTTGGACTGGATGATGGAGAGCAGGAGCCGGGTGGGGACCATCTCCTGGTGATACATGGTCACCGCCACATACAGGGCGGGCAGGAGCACGGAGAGGAACAGGGCCAGATACCGCAGGAGGGTCAGGACGGAGGCCACGGTATAGTGGGCGGCGGTGTCCTCCGGTACCCGCAGGGTCTCCGCCAGGGTGGCGGGCAGGAGGAAGCCCAGGGGCAGACCGTCCACCAACAGCCCGGCCCGGCCCTGAAGCAGCTCCATGGCAAAGCGGTCCGGCCGCTCCGTCGCCAGCAGCTGGGGAAAGGGGGAGCTTTTTTCCAACAGGTATTCCTCCAGGTCCCCCGTATTCATCAGTCCGTCCAGGTCGATCCGTTCCAGGCGGCTCTGAAGCTCCTCTCCCAGCAGGGGATTGGTCAGGCCCTCCAGATACACGATGCCCACCCGGGTCCGGCTGCGCCGTCCCACTGTCAGTTCCCGGAGCTTCAGCTCCGGACACCGGAGTCTGCGGCGGAGGAGGGCGGTGTTCTGGCGGTAGATCTCCGTAAACGCTTCCTTCGCGCCTTTGACGGTTTTTTCCGTCTCCGGCTGTTCCACTCCCCGGCCCAGGGCAGCCTTGGTTTCGAAGGTCAGGGCAAGGCCGGAGAACACCAGGGCGCAGCAGCCCTCCGTCAGGTCCGACGCCGTCTCCTCCAGGCTCCGGCGGATACGGAAGGAATAGAACCAGGCCAGGGCTTCCCGGGCCAGGGCGGCGGCCTCCTCCGGTCCCGCAGCCGTACCGAAGCGTTCTTCCTCCGTCAGTGGTCGGATCACCGCTTCCCCCACCGCGTCCCCGTCCACCAGGCCGTCCAGATAACACAGGGTCCCGGTGAGTTTCCCCTCCGCGCCGCCCAGCCGCAGATCCATGGCGCGGAAGTCCCCGCAGTCCCGAAACAGAGCCTGCAGTTCTCCGGCCTCCGGCGCGCCCGGGTACCGCGGCTTCACCGGCGGATGCCACCCGCGGGCCTTTCCGTTTTTTCTTCGACTGAAAATCCTCATGGCGCTAGTATGCCCGGCTTTTCTTGCCTTAATCTGACCCGCAAATGCTTGAATTGTCAGGTTGGATAAGGTATACTGAATACTCACCTCTATCCGAAGGGAGGGCGGAGCATGACTTCACTCGCAGATACCTTCAGCGCCCTGCTGGCACAGAAAAAATACGCGGCCATTCGGGACGTTCTGGTCACCATGAACGCGGCGGATATCGAATCCATATTCGAGGATCTGCCTGCTGAAACGCTGCCTTTTTACTTCCGCCTTCTCCCCAAGGAGCTGGCGGCGGAGACCTTCGTGGAGATGGATCCCGAGGAGCAGGAGATGCTCATCAAGGGCTTTTCGGACAGCGAGCTGAGCGAAGTGCTGAGCGAGCTCTATGCCGACGACGCAGCCGACCTGGTAGAGGAGATGCCCGCCAATGTGGTGAAACGGATCCTCAAGCAGGCGGATCCGGATCTGAGAGCCGCCATCAACGAGCTGCTGAAGTATCCGGAGGACAGCGCCGGCAGCATCATGACCACGGAGATGGTCACCCTCCGCCCCCTTATGACCGTGGCGGAGGCCATCAAGCGCATCCGCCGGGT
>CAMZJG010000135.1 GCA_947307505.1 uncultured Clostridia bacterium
GCTGCCGGTTGAAGGAGGAGGGGGCGATCCGGGCCGCCTCCAGGATGGGCGTATACTCCGGGGTCCGGTTGAAGATGACCTTTTCCGCTTCCTTCCGCTCCGGCTGTTCCCCGGGAGCCCGGAAAGCGTCCTCCCCATAGCCCATGGCAATACAGGTCACATAGGGCAGACTGCCGCGAAAGTCCTCGTTGGGGTCCACCTGGGCGCTTCCCTGCCAGCAGGTGGCGACGCCCCGGGAAGTGAGCCAGAGCACTGCCAGCTCCCCCAGATATCCGCAGTTCTGCAGGCTGAAGTTCTTCCGTTCCGCCCGGAGCACCAGGTACATCGGCGCCCGCACAGCCGGGGCGGTGGTGCAGATGCGCATCATATCCAGATAAGGGAGGGTGTCAAAATTCCAGTCGATCTCCTCCTCCGGCGCTTCCAGCTCCGAGAGGAAGTCCACCAGGCCGTCCAGGTCCTCGGCCCGCAGCTCCTCTTCCCGGAATTTCTGGCAGCTCTTCCGGCGGCCGATGCTCTCAAACAATTCCTCGTTCATTCCGCAGCAGCGCCTACTTCCGGTGCGCAGGGCTCCTGTCCCCCCTCAGGGGAGGTCTCCTCCTGCAAAGTGCCGATGCGCGATGAACCGGCTTCCATGGCGCCGGAAGCCTCCCGGAGGGAGGTCACCAGTTGGCCGGCCTGCTGGTCCAGGAGCTCCGCCTGGAAGCCCAGTTCCCGGGAGATGCGGGAAAATTCGCCCTTGAAACGGCGAAGCAGTTCGTCCCGCTCCTGCCGCACCCGGGCTGCCTGACTTTCCGCCTCCTGCACCAGCGCTTCCGCCTTGCCGGCGGCGTTCTGCTCGATCTCCACAGCCCGGCGGCTGGCGTTCAGCTCCAGCTTCAGCACCCGTTCCTTCACGAGGGCATATTCCTCCGCCTGTTCTGCCGTACGCTGATATTCTTCCTTTGTCTGCCGGAGCTCATCCTCCAGGGCGGCGTTCCTCTGCCGAAGCTCTTCCATCTCCCGGGCAAAGGCGGCCTGATCCCGGGAGGCGGCCTGCAAAGTCTCCAGCTGCTCCCCCAGCTTTACGTTCTTCTCCTCCGCCGCCGCCAGGGCTGCAGAAAGCTCTTCCTTCCGGGACTCCGCTTCCCCGAGGTCGGATTCCCGCGCAGCCAGGGCGCTCTCCAGCTCCTTCTGCTTCTCCGCCGCCGCTTCCGCGGTGCGGCTCAGGTCGCTGAGCTGCTGCTCCAGCCTGTCCCGTTCTTCCTTGACGGCTTTGCTCCGCTGGGCCATGCCCTCGATATAGGCGGCAACATCCTGCCGGTTGAAACCGTTCAGCGCGGTACGGAATCTGCCTTCACTCATGCTCTGTTCCTCCTTCCCCGCCGGTCAAGCGGGGTCTCGTTCGTTCTTTTCTTGATTATAGCAAAACCACCATGAAAAGCAAGACCGGGGATCCACTTCCGGCCGGGAGCGTCCTTCCCGCCCTTGACCCGGGTAAAGGAAGCGGGTATAATGACTATGTATGGACACAAGTAAAGCAGGTGAACGAATGAAGGATAAATTCAAGCCTGATGCCCAGACCCTGGTGAGCTTCAGTCTCATGGGGCCGGAGAGCGGCGGTCCCTGCCTGGTGGACTCCTCCGAAGGGCGGATCACCCGGATCAGGCCGTATTTTTACGATACAGCCTATACGGAAGCCAACTGCAATCCCTGGCGGATGGAAGCCCGGGGAAGCAGCTTCCGGGCGCCGGATCGGGTGACCATCACTCCCTTCGGCCTGGGTTACCGCACCCGGGTATACTCCCGGAATCGGGTCATGTGGCCCCTGAAGCGGGTGGACTGGGATCCCAAGGGCGAGCGCAACCCCCAGAACCGGGGAGTGAGCCGCTATGTGCGCATTTCCTGGGATGAAGCCGCCCAGATCGCGGCGGACGAGCTCATCCGCATGAAGGAGACCTATGGGCCCGAAGCGGTGCTCTGTCAGGCGGATATGCACGGAGAGGGGAAAAACACGGCCCCCAGCCATGGCTGTCCCAACCGTCTCCTGAGTCTCATGGGGGGCTACACCCTCCAGATGCGGAACATGGATTCCTGGGAGGGCTGGTTCTGGGGCGCGAAATACGTGTGGGGCTGCGAACCCGTGGGAGAAATGGCCCCCCAGACCAACCTGTATCCGGATATCGCCAAGCACAGCGACCTGCTTCTGTTCTGGGGCTGCGACCCGGAGACCACTCCACGGGGCTTCGGCATGAACCTGCCCAGCCGGATGTGCTACTGGTTCACCCAGATCGGCATAAAAAGCGTCTATGTCTGCCCCGATCTGAACTACGGGGCAGCCATCCATGCGGACAAATGGATCCCCATCCTGCCCAATACGGACGTGGCCATGCAGCTGGCCATCGCCTGGGTATGGCTGACTGAGGGGACATACGATAAGGAATACATCGCCACTCACGCCTACGGTTTCGACAAATTCAAGGATTACGTGCTGGGCCGGGAGGACGGGATCCCCAAGACCCCCGCCTGGGCCAGCGAAAAATGCGGCACGCCGGAATGGACCATCAAGGCCCTGGCCCGATACTGGGCCCGGCACACCGCCAGCATCCTCCACGGCAACGGCGGTCCCTATATCCGGGGCCCCTACGCCTCCGAGCCCGCCCGGCTGGAGGTCATGCTCCTGGGGATGCAGGGGCTGGGGCGGCCCGGTGTACACCAGGCCAAGATGATCGAGTGGAACCTGTGGAACCGGGATTACCCCGTACCCTACCAGGGGCAGTTCGTCCCCAAGATCACAGCCTGCGCCGACCCCCTGCGGCCGGTGGAAGGGGACGTGGAGCCCATCATCAACATGGACCGCTTCGTGCTGAACAAGGAGCAGAAGGAACGGGCGCCGGAGCTCATCGACCTCTATAAGCAGCTCCCCGCTCCCAAGCAGTTCATCCCCCGCTGCCATGTGCATACCGCCATCCTGGAGGGCCATGCGGAGTGGCGGGGCCTGCAGTGCTTCTCCTCCAGCCAGCAGCCGGGTCCTGGAAATCACCGGTATCCCACCCAGCAGTATCAGTTCCAGGAGATGAAGTATCCCCGGGACGGCATGAGCCGGGTGCACATGATCTGGACCGACGCTCCCTGCCAGGTGACCTGCTGGAACGACGGGAACCTGAGCATCAAGGCCTATCGGCACGAGAGCATCGAGACCATCATCGCCCAGCATCCCTGGCTGGAGAACGACTGCTACTTCGCGGATCTGATCTTCCCCGTGGCCACCAAGCATGAGATGCCGGACCTGGCCAACGACTTTTCCAGCGGTGCCTTCACCAGCATTTATCTGGTGGATCCCTGCTGTCCCCCCGTGGGAGAGAGCCTCAGCGATTTTGACGTCTGCGCCAGGGTGGCGGAGAAGCTGGGGAAGGACTATTACGACGCCTATACCGGCAGACTCACCCACGACGAACGGGTGCGCTTCCTTTATAAAGCCAGCGGCTGCGAGGACTACCTCACCTGGGAGGAATTCCAAAAGCAGAAGATCTTCGTCATCCCCTGCAAGACCCAGGAGGAGCTGGACGCTCTTCCCGCCGGCCTGCTGGAATTCTATCGGGACCCGGAGGCCAGTCCTCTCTCCACTCCCACGGGAAAGCTGGAATACGAATCCACCCAGATCCGGGATATGACTCCCGACGATCCGGAGCGGCCCAGCGTACCCCATTGGATCGAGAGCGGTCCCAGCCACGACGAGCGCCGATCCTCCCCCAGGGCGGAGAAATACCCGCTGCTGTGCATGTCCAACCACGGGCGCTGGCGGATGCATGCCCAATGCGACGACATCCTCTGGACCCGGGAGATTGAGACCATGAAGGTCCGGGGAGAGGACGGGTACCTGTACGAGCCCGTTTGGCTCAATCCCGGAGAAGCGGAAAAGCGGGGCATCAGGCACGGAGATATCGTCAAGGTATTCAACGAGCGGGGGATCGTCCTCTGCGGCGCCTACGTCACGGAACGGCTCATGCCCGGGGTATGCTACGTGGACCACGGTTCCCGGCTGGATCCCATTATCCCCGGCTGGCTGGACCGGGGCGGAGCCATCAACACCATCACCCCCACCGCCC
>CAMZJG010000136.1 GCA_947307505.1 uncultured Clostridia bacterium
TGCCCGCGCTGCGGTTGATCACCTCCAGCCGCTGCTGGGAATACTTGCGCTTCTCCGCGCTGTTCCCGGCTGCCGTGACCTTCGGCCGGTCCAGGCTGACCAGCCGGGGATAGGAGCCCTCCGCCCGATCCACCGCCGAGGTCCCCAGGCCCATCACCAGACGCAGCATTCCCGCCGCCGGATCAAGGCTTTCCAGGAAGCGGTAAGGACTGTAGGAATATCCCACCCCTGCGGCGCAGGGCATATAGTAATCCCCGTAGTAGGAGCCGGAGACCCGCTGCACCAGCAGGGCCATCTGCTCATCCCGGGCCTGCAGGCCCCGTCTGCTCCGGTAGTCCAGGGCGGATCGGCTCATGGTGCTGGCATACACCGTCCGGACTGCGTCCTCAAACTCCTGCAGCCGCTGCTCCAGGTCTCCGGAGTTGGGGCAGAAGACCGATTCGTATTTCCCGGCGAAGGCGTTCCCGAAGCCGTCCTCCAGGATGGAGCTGGAGCGGACGATGATCGGGTCCTGCCCGTAATATTCCAGCAGCTTGACGAATTCCTCCTCCATCTCCCGGGAGAATTTCCCGGTGCGCAGCCGTTCGGCGAATTCATCCGCCAGGGTGAAGAACTCCTCCTCCGATCTCTGGCGGATCCGGAGGTCCCAGAACCGGTTTTCCACAATGAAGGTGTAAAACACGTCCGAGCCGATGAAGAAGGAGTCGTGGGGCTCGAAGTGGGCGAAGATGTCCGGCCGTCGGTTTTCCACGATCTTCCGTGCCAGGAGCATGCCCGTGGCTTTGCCGCCGATCATCCCGGTCCCCAGCATGCGCTTTTTGATGTTCAGATAGTCCTCCGCCCGGAAGTTCTCTTTGATCATGACCCGGAGGCGCTCGTCCCGGGTCATCATGATGTCGCACATGCGGCTGCACTGCTCCGTCACGTCCATGCCGTTCTGATGCATGGCCTCTGTCAGGTTGAAGAAGCGGTCCCAGCTGTCCATGTTCCCCCGGTCCGCGCCGGCGGCGTCCTGCTGCAGGAGCTGGTAGAAATGGCTGGCGGCGACCCCGTCCAGGATCGGCTGGAAATCGCCTTTCCCCGGGTCGTACCGATGGGGGAGAAACATGGTTTCGGAGTAGCGGTTCCAGATCTTGTCCGGGCGGACGTAGATTTGGGTCTTGTCCGAGTACACGTCCAGAAACAGCTGGGTGGTATCCCGGATCTTGGCGATGGCCTGGAAGGAATGCTTCCCCCGGATCAGCGGGAAAAAGGCCACCGTATCCAGGGAAAACAGATAGGGGCAGGTTACCTGGAAGAAGTTCCCCATCATCAGGTCTGTCGCCCAGGCGGTCTGCAGCTCCGACAGACAGTCGAACACATAGAAGGCGTCGTAGCCCTCCTGCCGGATGATCTCATGGATCGCGACCGTAAAGGTCTCGAACCGGTGGGAGAGCTCCACGTTCACGATCTTGATCCCCGGCCTTTCCTCAAAAAACGGCGGGTGAGAGGCGAAGCGGATGTAGATCAGATTCCGGCCGTCCCGGATCGCCTGCTCCGCATAGGGCTTGACAAAAAGACTGAAATCCTCCAGACGGTCCACCCGCCAGACCACGTTGTCTCCCAGACGGATATTGTCGAAGCATTTGTCCATCTGCGGGATCCCGGACGAAACTCTGTCAAACGCTGCCATATCGATCTCCTCCTTTGCTGCTCCGGAAAAACAAAAAAGGACAGGGAGCCGCCGAGCGGACTCCCTTGTCCTCAAACGCAGTATAGCACACTCCCGTTCCGTTGTACACAGATTTCCGAAATTCCGGCGGATATTTTCGCGGGCAGAGGGGAGGACCGCGTCCCGGCCCATGGACGCCTTGACCTTCCGGCGGCGGAGGATTTATACTGAATCAAAAAAGGATGAACGGGGAGGCTTCGGCGGGTATGGATATGGCTGAACGCATCGGGAGGATCAAGAAGCGGGTGGTGGTGGACCGCTACCCCATCTGCATCGAGAAATTCCGCATCACCCTGGATGTGCGGGAACAGACGAAAAACGACCATGTGATGATCCAGCGGGGCAAGATCCTGAAAGCCTGCGCGGAGCGGATGCCCATCGCCATCGGGGAGGATGAGCTGATCGTCGGCCTCGCTTCCAGCAAACACATGGGCCTGGAGATCGACCCGGACTACGGCGTCTGGCCCCAGAATGAGATCGACGCCCTGAAGAAGGACGGCTTTCTCGTGGATCCTCAGGACGAAAAGGATCTCCAGGAGCTGAACCGGCGCTATCAGCCGGATACCCTCATCGGCCGGGAGGGAGACGTGTTTTACCAGGAGCCGCGCATCCTGAACATGCTCCGGGCCGGCCTGATCCTGCCTCCCTGGAAGGACAAGGAGCAGGAGCGGGGCGTGGGCGGGGGTTACGCCCAGTCCGGCCTGGGCCTGGGGCCCAGCCTGGTGCTGCTTTGCGTGGAGTACGACAAGCTGCTGAAGCATGGCGCGGAGGAGCTGATCCGCCAGGCCCGGGAAGAACAGGCGAAGGTGCGCTTCCTGGATATGGAGGCACTGGATAAATACCGCTATTATGATGCGGTAGTGATGGCCTTTGAGGCCATGATCACCCTGGGGGACCGGTACGCCGCCCTGGCTGCGGAAATGGCGGGGAAGGAGCCCGACCCGGAGCGGAAACGGGAGCTGGAGACCATCGCGGAAACCTGCCGACGGGTCCCCAGGAAGCCCGCCCGCACCTTCCGGGAGGCGATCCAGTGCTTCTGGTTCCAGGTACTGTTCCTGAGCCCCAGCACCACCCTTCCCGGCGGCCGCTTCGACCAATACATGTACCCCTATTACAAGGCCGATCTGGAAGCCGGGCGAATCACCCGGGAGGAGGCCCTGGAGCTCATCTGCCTCCTGCGTCTGAAGGACATGGAGCTGAACCGCACCTCCGGCAGCGAGCTGCGGAAGAAGAACTCCGGCATGGCCAAATGGCACAACTATACCATCGGCGGAGTGGACCCCGCCACCGGGGAGGACGCCTCCAACGACTTGACTTATCTGCTCATCGAGGCGGCCATGGTCACGAAGACTCCCCATTTCACCCTGACCCTCCGGGTGCATGAGAAGACCCCGCCGGAGCTGATGCGGAAGGCGCTGGAGTGCGTGAAGCTGGGCCTGGGGATGCCTGCCTTCGTCAGCGATAAGAGCTATATCGCCACCTTCACCTCCCGGGGCTGCCCGACGGAGTATGCCCGGGACTACGTCATGACCGGCTGTCTGGACGGCAACCTGCCGGGAAAGAGCCGCACCGGCCCGGTGCCCATGGTGACCTTCCCCCTGATCTTTGATATCTTCCGCCGCCGGGGCATCGACAAAAAGACCGGTCTGCGGGTCGCCCCGGACATGGGGGATTTCGCCTCCTGGGAGAGCTATGATGCCCTGTTCGCCGCCCTCAGCGAGGAGGTCCGCTACATCCTCGGCCTGGTCTGCGAAAAGAACAACGTGGAGCTGGCCATCACCCAGGAGCTGCTGTTCGATCCCCTGCGCAGCGCGCTGATGTATGAGGGCATCGAATCCGGGAAGGATACCTGGAAGCGGGTCATGCCCTTCGAGAACTGCGCCGTGGTGAACCCCATCGGCATGGTGAATCTGGGGGATTCCCTGGCCGCCATCAAGAAGCTGGTCTTTGAGGAAAAGAAGTACACCCTCGCCCAGTTGGAGGAGGCCCTGGACGCCGACTGGGCGGGATACGAATCCATGCAGGCGGATTTCCTGGCCGCGCCGAAATACGGCAACGATATGGACGAGGTGGACAGCATCGTGGCGGAGTGCTATAAGCTGCTGTGCGATACGGTGGCGGCCATCCCCAATATCATGGGCAGACCCACCATCCCCACGGGCATCTCCATCACCTCTCACCAGCCCGGCGGTCAGCTCACCGGCGCCACCCCGGACGGACGCAGGGCAGGGGCCATCCTGGCGGACGGCACCACCTCGCCCATGCACGGCTGCGACAGCTGCGGCCCCACGGCGGTCTTCCGCAGCGCCATGAAGATCGACCAGGATCCCATGCAGGCCACCCTGCTGAACATGAAGTTCCACCCCTCCGCC
>CAMZJG010000137.1 GCA_947307505.1 uncultured Clostridia bacterium
TTCCGCACCAGATAGCAGCGGCTGTCCCCGATGTTCACGATCCGGGTCTCCCTGCCGTCGGTAACGGCGGCCACCAGGGTGGTCCCCATGCCCTCGTATTCCGGCATGGCGAAAGCCAGGTCATAGATCGCCCGATTGGCTTCCCGCACCGCCAGGGGAGCGGACAGATCCACCTGCTCCACCGTCTCCAGACCGGGACAGAGATATTCCGCAAAACGTTCCACGCCCATGCGGCTCGCAACGTTTCCCGCCTTGGCGCCGCCCATTCCGTCGCATACCACGGCGGTGAGGATCTCCTTCCCCTCGGGGGTCTCCGTGGAACGTACGAGCCAGGAATCCTGGTTTTCCGAACGGACACGGCCGGTGTCCGTCAGCGCCCAATAGCGCAATTCAGGTCGCCTCCTTCCTTCTCAGCTGTCCGCAGGCGGCGTCGATGTCCGCGCCGAGACGGCGTCGGACGGTGGCGTTGCAGCCCAGCTGCTGCAGTCTGCGGGCCAGCTCCCGGGCGTTTCCCGGCTCCAGTTTGCTTCCGGGTACCCGGTTCAGGGGGATCAGGTTCACATGCCCGTGCACCCGGCGCATGTGTTCCGCCAGGAGCGTCATCTGCTCCGGCGAGTCGTTCACGCCCCGAATGGGGGCATATTCGAAGCTGATGCGTCTTCCGGTCCGTTCATAGTATGCCCGACAGGCCTCCATCAGGGCGGCCAGGTCGTACCGGCGGGCGACGGGCATCAGTTTTTTTCTGGTTTCATCGTCCGGCGCATGGAGCGAAACGGAAAGGGTGAGCTGCAGGTCCTCCTCCGCCAGTCTCCCGATCTGCGGGACGAGCCCGCAGGTGGAAAGGGAAATATGGCGCATGCCGATGTTCAGGCCGTCCTCCGCATTCACCAGCCGGAGGAACCGCATCACATTGTCGTAGTTCTCCAGCGGTTCTCCGATGCCCATGAGAACGACGCCCGTGATCTTCGCACCGCTGTCCAGTCCGGAATACAGGACCTCCTCCAGCATCTCCCCCGCGGTGAGGTCCCGGACGAGACCCAGACCGGAGGAGGCGCAGAAAACGCAGCCCTGGCGGCAGCCCACCTGTGAGGAGATGCAGACGGTGTTGCCGTAATGATAGCGCATGACGACGCTTTCCACCGCGTTGCCGTCCCACAGCCGCCACAGGGTCTTTACCGTGCCGTCCGCCGATTCCTGCCTGCGCTGCGCCGTCAATGCACGCAGCCGGTACTTTTCCTCCAGGATATCCCGCAGGCTTTTGGGCAGGTCCGACATTTCGCCGAAGCTCCCCGCGCCCCGGTGGAGCCAGCGGAACACCTGTCCCGCCCGGTAGGCCGGGAGTCCCATGGACCGGAAATCCGCCTCCAGTTCTTCCCGGAGAAGGGATCTTATTTCTCTCTGATCATCCTGCATAGATAGAAGCCGTCCGTTCCGTATTCAAAGGGCCACAGGGTACGCCGGCCCTCCGGCGCATCCCCCAGGGGGGCGGGGAGATGGATGGGCGCGGCGCGGAAATCCCCGCGCTCCGCCAGGAAAGCGGCTGTGACCGCCTCGTTCTCCGCCTCCAGCAGAGTACAGGTGGAGTACACCAGCTGACCTCCGGGTCTGACGCAGTCCCCCAGGCTGCGGAGGATCTCCAGCTGGATCCCGGGCAGATCCGCCAGCTCCTCCCTGGACTTCCAGCGGATCTCCGGCTTTTTCCGGATGACCCCCATGCCGGAACAGGGCACGTCCGCCAGCACCAGATCGAAGGCATTCTTCCATTCCTCCGCAGGTCTCCGGGCGTCGGCGGCCTGAGTCCGTATACTGCGGATCCCCAGCCGTTCCGCCGCCGTGCGCAGCCGCTCCAGCTTATTGGGATGAAGGTCGCAGGCCAGGATCTCTCCCCTGTCCTCCATCTCCTGGGCCAAGAGGAAGGTCTTTCCCCCGGGGGCGGCGCAGGCGTCCAGCACCTTCATCCCGGGTCTGGGCTCTGCGCAGAGCACAGGCAGCGCCGCCGCGGGATCCTGCACGGTGACCATTCCCCGGCGAAAGGCCGACAGGTCCGCTGCCCGGCCCTCCTTCAGGGCGAAGAAATCCGCCAGGGGCGGCAAGGGCGAAAACACGGCGTTTTCTTCCGTCAGGGCAGCGGAGACCTCCTCCGCCGTCCCCCGAAGGCGGTTCACCCGCAGCGCCGTGGGAGGGATCTCATTGTTTGCCGCCAGCAGACGGCGGCAGTCCGCCTCCCCCAGTCGGTCCAGCCAGAGCTGCGTGAGCCACAGGGGATGGCTGTACCGCACAGCCAGACTCTCTGCATCTCCCCCCTGGGGAAGAGAGGGCAAGGGGGCGGAGGTCAGCCGCCGGAGGATGGCGTTCACCACCCTCGCCGCGGCGGGATTTGCCATGGATTTGGTCATTTCCACCGCTGTATCCACCGCCGCGGAGGGGGGAATGCGGTCCAGGAAAGCCAACTGATATACGGCGCAGCGGAGGATCGCCCGCACCGGGCTCTGGAGGCTTCCCCGCACGTAGGGGGTCAGGTACCAGTCCAGGGCGGTGAGGTTTTGGATCACGCCGCAGCAGAGCCGCTGGGCCAGGGCCCGCTCCCGCTCCGGCAGCTTTTCCCGGCGGAAAAGCCCGTCCAGAAAGGCGTCGGACCAGGCGCCGCGCTTCTCCCAGGCCAGCAGGGCCTGTACCGCTGCCTCCCGTCCGTTCATCCCAGCTTATGGCCCCGGAGATAGTCCGCCGCGGCCATGCGTTTGCCGCCGGGAGCCTGGAGCTCCCGGATCCGCAGGATCCCGCCGCCGCAGGCGATATCCAGACCTTCCTTTCCCTGGGCGACGATGCTGCCCGGGGTCAGATCGCTGCTTCCCTCCAGGACCCGGGGGGAAAAAAGCTTGAAGGTCACGTCCCCGAACACGGCGGTGGCGCCGGGCTTCGGGTCCAGGCCGCAGATATGGGCGGCTGCTTCCCGGGGACTGCGGGACCAGTCCACAGGGCACATTTCCTTGGTGATGGGCGGAGCGTAGGTGGCCAGGCTCTCGTCCTGGGGCACGCTGCTCCGGTCCCCCGCCTCCAGCCGCTTCAGGGTGCTCTGAAGCAGATCGGCGCCCAGGGCCATGAGGCGGGCATACAGGCTGCCGAAGCTCTCCTCCGGCTCCAGGGGCAGAGCGGCGGATTGGATCACGCTGCCGGAATCCATCCCCTCCTCCAGGTACATGGTGGAGACGCCGCCTTCCTTCTCCCCGTTCAGCACGGTCCACTGGATCGGCGCCGCGCCCCGGTACTTGGGCAGCAGGGAGCCGTGCACGTTCACGCAGCCCAGGGGCGGGATATCCAGCACCGCCCGGGGCAGGAGCTTGCCATAGGCCACCACCACGAACAGATCCGCGCCGTAAGCCCGGAGCTGCGCCTGCACCTGGGGATCCCGGAGGCTCTCCGGCTGGAGCAGAGGCAGGCCGGCCTTTTCCGCTTCCAGCTTCACCGGGCAGGCGGAAAACTTCATGCCCCGGCGGCTGGGTCTGTCCGGCTTCGTGCAGACGGCGCATACCTCCCAGCCCTCCTCCAGCACCCGCCGGAGGCACGCCTGGGCAAAATCGCTGGTGCCCATGAACAGGAGCTTCATTCCGCTTCGCCCTCGGTCATTTCCCGGATCTCCTCCTCGGAGAGGAAACGGTCCGCCAGCTCATCGAACAGCACCCCGTTCAGGTGATCGATCTCATGGCAGCAGGCCCTGGCCAGAAGCTCCTCCGCCTCCAGGGTGAAGGGCTCGCCGTAACGGTCCTGGGCCTTGACCGTCACCTTTTCCGGACGGGTGACCACGCCCCAGATGTTGGGCAGGCTGAGGCAGCCCTCCGGGCCGATCTGCTCGCCCTCCTCCGCCACGATCTCGGGATTGACGAGCTCGATGTATTTCGGCTCCTCCCCGCTGATATCCGCCACGATCACCGCTCTCCGCAGCACGCCCACCTGGGGCGCTGCCAGACCGACGCCGTCCGCATCCTTCAGGGTCTCCAGCATATCGTTCAGCAGGATGTGCAGCCGGGCGTTGAATTCCGTCACCGT
>CAMZJG010000138.1 GCA_947307505.1 uncultured Clostridia bacterium
TGAAAAACCAGGTCCGGGCGAATCTGGACAGGTTGAAATGAGGTGCAGCCCCGGAGCCGTTCTCGCGGCTCCGGGGCAATGCTTACAGCGTCAGGGTCCCGTCCTCGTCCTCCAGCAGGAGCAGGACCTTTGCCTCCTCCCCGGTGCGGGCATCCACGTAAACCAGACATTTTCCGCCGGACGGCGTATCGCAGAGGAATTCCCGGCAGTAACGCTCCCCCTTCCCTTCGGTGGGGATCATTGCCAGTCTGTCCGACCGGATGGTCAGGCCGGGAGCCACCCGGGCCGCCGCTTCCTCCCGACTCACCGGCGGGGGGAGATCCCGCCGGGTATGGTTCAGAAGATACCCTTCGGCGTCGAAGCCCACCACATTTCCCTTCTCCAGTTCGATCCGCACCTTGATCAGATCCGGGTAGCACAGGACCTCGTCCTGAAGGGGGGCGAAATTGATGAGCACCGTATTGCCTTCCCGCCGCCAGTAGCTCTCCCGCATATTGCCGTAACCCCGGCTCTCCAGGAACGCAGCCGCCTTTTCCACCGCATCCTCCGGGGCAAGCCGGGCTTCCCGCGTCTCCCCTGCAGCCACCATATCCAGGATCCTGCCGCCCCGGACTGTAACGCGAAAGGTCAACTCCGTCCCCTCCCGCTGGGCAGACAGGAGATAGCAGGGCAGTCTTCCCTCACTCCTGCCCAGGGATCTCACCGTACCCTGGGGTACGCCCCCGAAGGACACGACTGCCCATACCGCCTCTTTTTCGCTCACCTCCGGCAGTCCGGCCAGGAATCTGACCTCCCCCTGATCCACGCTGTCCGAATAAGGGCCGTCGTAGATCAGCACGGGCAGTTCGGGAAAGGCGTCCTCGATCTCCATCATCCCGGATCCCAGATCCGGGATCGCCTCTTCCACCCGGTCCGGATCCTCCGCCAGCTGTCGGATGCTGATCATCCCCTGCTCCAACTGGGACTGGAGCTCCGTCAGGCTCCGGTCCAGGCTTTCCGCTGCCCGGGAAAGGGCTTCCAGCGTCTCCCGTTCCGGATCCCCTGGCAGGGCGGCGTAAGCTCCCTGGGCCAGCACCCGGGAATAATCTCCCAGTCGGCCCAGGAAACCGGAGGTCTTCTCCAGCAGCAGGCCGGAAAAGGGCAGCTCGCCCATATTCAGCTGCGCTTCCTGCGCCCTGGCGCTGATCTCCGCGCAGGCGGAACCCACCAGTCCGGGGGAGGAGGAGCAGAGGCATTTGGTCAGGGCGGTGCGGATCTGTGCCGCGTCGGAGGTCAGCGCCGCGAAGGATCTGCGCCAGCCCGCTTCCAGCTGCCGCCTGTCCTCCCTTGCTTCGCCCATGGCCCGGGCGGTGAAGCCGCCCATCACCAGCAGCGCCGCGGCGCAGAAGCTGAGGAGCCGCACGGCCGTTCTGCGTTTTCGCATAATGATCACCCCATGCCGCTAGTATGGCATGGGGTGATCAGAATATGTTCGGTTTGATTTTCCAGGCTCACATGGTCAGGCTCAGAGTATCCAGCATGGCGCCCAGGAGGCCCAGATCCGCATCCAGGCGGTCCAGGGGGCAGCTCAGGACCACGGTGAAGACTCCCTCGGGCACGTTCAGGAGCCAGGCTTTCACCAGCAGATCGGTGCCGGAGGCGGTGATCGTCTCGTCCATGGCGATACGCCCCAGTCTGGAGGCGCCGGAAAACTCGATCTCTGTGAAATCCAGATAGGCGTTGATAAAATCCGGCAGCAGGTCATCGGCATCCGTTCCGTAAATGAAACTCATCTCCAGCCAGGAGGGAGTCTCCGATCCGGTCAGAATCGGGAAATACCAGGCGTTCGTCAGAAACATGGCGGACGCCGATTCCTTGGGCGCCATCATGCTGAAGCCCAGGTGAGGTTCCTCCCGCAGAAGATATTCCCGGCCGTAGGCGGGGATATGCTGCTCCTCCCCATTGATGCGAACCACCAGCTCGCCCTCTTCCCCCTGGGTCCAGTCCGGCGTGGGGCTGGGTGAGATCTCGGGGATCACGGCAGGGGTGGCGGAGGGGATGGGGTCCTCCGAGGGGGTGGGCTCGGGGGCGGCGGTACCGTCGGCAGGCCCCGGCGCCGCTGAGGCAGAGGGGGAAGCAGGCCCGCCGGTGACCGCAGGTTCGGCGGGCCCGGCGCAGGCGGAAAGGAGCAGAGCCAGGATCAGCAGCCCGGCAAGCAGAAGCGGGCGGCGCAAGGTTCAGCCCTCCTGCCCGGCTTTAAGCCGGGCAAGTCCCAGCCGCAGACGGCGAAGGGCCTCCTCCCGTCCCAGCAGACAGCAGATCTCCACCGCTCCGCCGGGGGTGACTGTCTGGCCGGAGAGGGCGATGCGCACCGGCCACAGGAGTTTTGCGTTCTTGACGCCCAACTCCTCCGCCAGCCCCATGAGCCCGTCGTGCACTCCCTCCTTCGTCCAGGGGGAAAGCTGTTCCACCCGGGGGATGGCAGCCTCCAGCATTTCGATGGAGGACGCGGCGTCCGACTTGGATTTCTTGTTGACAAACAGCTCCAGTTCATACTCCGGCAGTTCCTTCAGGAAGCCCAGCTGCCCGGGGATATCGGAGAGCTTCTCACACCGCTGCTGCAGCAGGGAGGCGATGAGGGCGGTGTCCATCCCGGCAGCCGCCTGCTGGATATAGGGCTTGGCCGCTGCGTGGAAGTCCTCCGGGCTCATGCCCCGGAGATAGGCGCTGTTGAAATAGGTGAGCTTCACCGGATCGAAAATGGCGGGGGATTTGCTCATTCCCTTCAGGTCGAAGGCCTCCACCAGCTCCGGCAGGGTGAAGAACTCCCGCTCCCCCGCAGGGCTCCAGCCCAGAAGGGCGATATAGTTGAGGATGGCCTCCTTCAGATACCCCTGGTTCAGCAGGTCGTCATAGGTGGGATCCCCGTGCCGCTTGCTGAGCTTATGCTGGGCGTCCCGCATGATGGGGCTGCAGTGGATATAGGCTGGTTTCTCCCAACCGAAGCCCTCATACAGCAGATTGTATTTGGGGGTGCTGGAGAGGTATTCCGTGCCACGGACCACATGGGTGATCCCCATCAGATGGTCGTCGATCACGTTGGCAAAATTATAGGTGGGCAGCCCGTCCCGCTTCATCAGGACCTGGTCGTCCAGGTCCGCGTTGGGGGCGGTAATGTCGCCGAAGATCTCGTCCCGGAAGGTGGTGCTCCCCTCGTGGGGGATCTTCTGCCGGATGACATAGGGCTCGCCGGCCTTCGCTCTGGCCTCGGATTCCTCCGGGCTCAGGCTGCGGCAGGGATCGTCTCCCCGGCTGAAATCCCCGCTGTCCTCCTCGGACTCCGTCTTCTCGCAGAAGCAGCGGTAGGCGCAGCCCCGCTGCACCAGCAGCTCCGCGTAGGGCATATACAGGTCCCGCCGTTCCGTCTGGATATAGGGTCCCACAGGACCGCCCACATCCGGTCCCTCGTCCCAGGTCAGCCCCGCGCCTTTCAGGGTGCGGTAGATGATCTCCGTAGCGTCCTCCACCAGTCTGCCCTGGTCCGTATCCTCGATGCGCAGGAGGAATTTTCCCCCTGCCTTCCTGGCGATGAGCCAGGTATACAGGGCGGTGCGCATATTGCCGATATGCATATAACCCGTGGGGCTGGGGGCGAAGCGGGTGCGTACCCCTCCCTTTGGGATCTTCGCCTCCAGGGCGTCGAACCATGCCTGATCCTTCATATCGTTACCTCCGTCGCAGGACAGTGATTTTTGTATAGCACTTTATTTTATCTTCACCGCAGGAGTCTGTCAAGGTATGGATCGGCCGGTCCATTTTCCCGCAGAGCCCGGCAGACTCTGCCGACTTTTGCTTGAAATCAGTTTGCTGATATGGTAGGATGTTTTAATCGGTCATCATGCCGATAATTCCTACCGTCGGAAGCGAGGAAACAACTATGGACGAGAAACGGAAAGTCATCTTCAGCGGCATCCAGCCCAGCGGTGAACTGACCCTGGGTTCCTATATGGGGGCCATCCGGAACTGGGTGGACCTGTCCG
>CAMZJG010000139.1 GCA_947307505.1 uncultured Clostridia bacterium
TCCGGCTGCGGCAGCTGCGAAAGCGTCTGTCCCGGGGGAGCCATCCGTCTCCTTCCCCTGGAGGAAGGGGATTACCGGCGGGAGAACTGGGATTACGGTCTGGGCCTTTCCGACAAGGGGGACGTGTACGATCCCGCCACCGTGAAGGGCAGCCAGTTCCGGGAGCCGCTGGTGGAATTCTCCGGCGCCTGCGCGGGGTGTGGGGAGACCCCCTACGCCAAGCTCCTGACCCAGCTCTTCGGGGACCGGGTCTACTGGGCCAACGCCACGGGCTGTTCCCAGGCCTGGGGCGCGGCCATGCCCAGCGTGCCCTACTGCAAAAACAAAAAGGGCCACGGGGCAGCCTGGTCCAACAGCCTTTTTGAGGACAACGCGGAATTCGCCCTGGGCATGGCCCTGTCCTCCCGGCAGCAGCGGGAACGGGCAAAGCTCCTGGCGGAGAAGAAGGTGAAGACTGCCTCCGGCGCCCTGAAGGAAGCCCTGGAAGCCTGGCTCACGGGCTTCGATTCCGCCGACGGCACCCGGGAACGGGCGGAGGCCCTGGAGGCCGCCTGCCGGGAAGACCCGGAGCTGTGGGCCATGCGGGATCAGTTCGCCAAAAAGACCGTCTGGATGTACGGCGGGGACGGCTGGGCCTACGATATCGGCTACGGCGGCCTGGACCACGTTTTCTCCACCGGGGAGGATGTGAACGTTTTCGTCATCGATACGGAGGTCTACTCCAACACCGGCGGACAGAGCTCCAAAGCCACCCCCCTGGGGGCCGTGGCCCAGTTCCAGTCCTCCGGGAAGAAGAGCCCCAAGAAGGACCTGGGGGCCATGCTGCGGCAGTACCCCAACGTATATGTGGCCCAGGTGGCCATGGGGGCGAATCCCGCCCAGCTGGTGAAGGCTCTGCTGGAGGCGGACGCCCACCCCGGTCCCTCCATCGTCATCGGCTATACCCCCTGCACCGCCCACGGCATCCATACGGGGATGTGCTCCGCCCAGGCAGAGATGAAGAAGGCCGTGCAGGCCGGGTACTGGCACCTGTACCGCTACGATCCCAAGAAGGAAAAACCCTTCCAGCTGGACTCTTCCGCCCCGAAGCTCCCCCTGCGGGACTTCCTGGACGGGGAGGTCCGCTACTCCAGCCTGGCCCTGCGCTACCCGGAGAACGCGGACGCTCTCTTCGCTCAGGCGGAGGAGCAGGCGAAGGAAAAATACGACCGTTACCGGAGAATGGATGAACAGGCATGAAAGAGATCAGGATCTACGACCGCACCCTCACCGAAGCCGGTGAGCTGAGTTTCAAGAACCGACTGGACCTGGCCCGGGAGCTGGACGGGCTGGGAGTGGATATCCTCCAGCTGCCCTCTCCTTCCCTGGGGGAGGAGGCGGCGCTTCTGATCCGCACCCTGGGCACCCTGCTGCGCCGGGCTTCTCCCGCCGTTTCGGTGGGGCTGGACGCAGGGGAAGCGGAGCTGGCCGCCGGGGAACTGAAAAGCTCTCCCCGGGGCGTGCTGACGGTCTCCGTCCCCGTATCCGCCTCGGGCATGGAATACCTGAGCGGCGTGAGACCGGATAAGCTCCCCGCTCTGCTGGAGGAACAGATCCGCCGCTGCGCCGGACTCTGCGATACCGTGTTTTTCGAAGCTCTGGACGCCACCCGGGCGGAGGAGAGCTTCCTGCTGCAGCTGATGGAGTCCGCCATCGCCGCCGGAGCCAAAGGGATCATCCTCTGGGATTCCGAGGGCAGACGCCTGCCCTGGGAGCTGGCGGAGCTGCTGAAGGGGCCGGTGGCAAAAGCCGGAAGCACCCCCGTCTTCGCCGCCTGTTCCGACGCCCTGGGTCTCGGCGCGGCGGATACTCTGGCCTCCCTGCGCTGCGGGGCGGCGGGAAGCGTCACCAGCGTGGGCGGACGGGAGAGCTGCCGGCTCTCCGCCCTGGCCGCCATCCTCCGGGAACGGGGAGATTCCCTGGGCCTCGCCTCCGGGCTGGATATGACCCGGCTGAACGCGGGGGTGGAACGCATCTCCGAGCTGCTGGAATCCCGGCGGCGCAGCACCTCCCCCTTCGATAACGGAGCGGGCGCTCCCCTCTCCGCCATGCTGCTCACCGCCGGCGCGGATATCGGCGCCGTGGAGCAGGCGGTGCGGAAGCTGGGGTACGAGCTCAACCCCGGGGACATGGCCGCCGTATACGAGAGCTTCTGCCATATCGCGGAGAAGAAGGACGTGGATTTCCGGGAGCTGGACGCCATCGTGGCCAACGCCGCCCTGCTGGTCCCCTCCACCTATCAGCTGGAAAGCTATGTGGTCCATACGGGGAACGTGATCAGCGCCACCGCGGACATCGTGGTGAAGAAGGACGGAGCGCTGCTGCGGGGTCTGGCTCCGGGAGACGGCCCCGTGGACGCGGCTTTTCTGGCCCTGGAGCAGATCACCGGCCGCCATTATGAGCTGGATGATTTCCAGATCTCCGCCGTCACCGAAGGGCAGGAGGCCATGGGCTCCGCCCTCATCAAGCTCCGGGACCGGGGCAAGGTGTACTCCGGCAGCGGCCTTTCCACCGACGTGATCGGCGCTTGCGTCAACGCCTATCTGGCGGCGCTGAACAAGATCGCCTATGAGGATAAGCAGTCATGAAGCTTTGTTTTTCCACCCGGGGCTGGCACGGCTACAGCTGGGAGGATTTCCGGCGCATGGCCCTGGAATACGGCTTTTCCGGGATCGAGATCCACAATATTCGGGACGGGGGACTGGCGGGAGAAACGGGTCCCGTTGGCCGCTCCGCTGCCCGGGCCACCTCCCGGGGCCTGTTTGAGGAGGGGCTGAGCATCCCCTGCATCGACGCCCTGTGCGACCTGGGGGATCCCGCCGACCCGGAGGGGAACATCCGGGAAGTGGAGAGCTGCATCCAGGCCGCCCGCCGGGTAGGGGTTCCCTACATCCGCGTCCGGGCCGCCAACGAGGGGGATCAGGCCGGGGAGGCCGTAGCCGCCGCCCTGGAGCGCCTCACCCCCGAGGCGGAGGACCAGGGGGTCACCCTGCTGCTGGAGAGCCGGGGTCCCTTCGCCCGGTCCGAAGCCCTGCGGGACATGCTGAACCGCTTCGCCTCCGACGGCCTCGCCGCCCTGTGGGACGTCCATTCCACCGTCCGCGTGGGGGGAGAGGATCCGGATACCACCGTGCAGAACCTGGGAGCGTATATCCGCCATGTCCACCTGCGGGACTCCCGTCCCGACGGGGAGGATTGGAGCTACTGCCTCCTGGGTGAGGGCAGCCTGCCCATGAGCGACGTGATGGCCGCCCTGCGGAGCATCGGCTACAAGGGCTTCCTCGCCCTGGAATGGGATCCCTCCTGGCTCCCAGGCCTGGGACCGGACGTCATTCTGCCCCATTTCGCCAGCCGGGTGGAACGTCTGCTGGAGGCGGACGAGCCCCGGCAGGACCTGTACTGGAACAACGCCCACACGGGGCAGTTCATCTGGAAGAAGGAGCTGCTGATCCAGGAGACCTTCCCCCAGCTGCTGGACCGGGTCACCGAGACCTTCCCGGATCAGTATGCCTTCCGCTTCCCCACTCTGGACTATACCCGCACCTACCGGGAGTTCCGGCGGGACGTGGACCGCTTCGCCCGGGCGCTCATCGACATGGGGGTCCGCCCCGGCGCCCATGTGGCGGTGTGGGCCACCAACGTGCCCCAGTGGTATATCGCCTTCTGGGCGGTGACCAAGATCGGCGCGGTGTTCGTCTCCATGAACACCGCCTATAAGCTGGCGGAGACGGAATACCTTCTGCGCCATTCCGACGCCCATACCCTCATCATGGTGCGCAGCTACCGGGACAGCGACTACGCCGGCATCATCCGGGAGCTCTGCCCCGAGCTGGAGCGCACCCGGTCCGGCAGCCCCCTCCATTCCCGCCGGCTTCCCTTCCTGCGGAACGTCATCACCGTGGGCTTCCGTATGGCGGGGTGCCAGACCTTTGAGGAGGCGGAGGCCCGGGCGGACCGGGTGCCTCCCGAGGAGCT
>CAMZJG010000140.1 GCA_947307505.1 uncultured Clostridia bacterium
CCCAGGGCTCTGGACCTCTGCGGCTGGAAGCAGGAGCACAAGTGGGTGAATCCCATGTGGGTGGAGCTGCGGGACGAACAGTACCTGGCTCCGGAATGGAGGGATAAGTAATGGCGCTGATCCAAGCGAGCTTCATGAGCGAGTGCCTCACCCGGCAGGTGGCCTTCAACGTCATCCTGCCCACGGACCGCTTCGGTCCCACCATGCCCAAGGAGGAGCCCATCAAGGCCCTCTACCTCCTCCACGGGGTCACGGGGAGCAGCAGCTTCTGGCTCACCGCCTCCGCCCTGGGCAGCCTTTCCGCCATGCATAACCTGGCCATCATCATGCCCGACGGGGAGAACCATTTCTACACGGACGACGAGGACTGGTTCGGCTTCAAATGGGGCGAGTATGTGGGGAAGGAGCTGGTGGAGTACACCCGCAACATCTTCCCCCTGTCCCGCCGGCGGGAGGACACCCTCATCGGCGGGGTCTCCATGGGCGGCTACGGGGCCATTCTCAACGGCCTCCGGTATCCCGAAACCTTCGGCCACATCGTGGGCATCAGCAACGCGCTGGTGACCCGGGATGTTCAGCGTCGGGCGGATACGGGCTCCGACGGCTTCAGCCGGGGCTATTTCGAGAGCATCTTCGGCGACCTGGACAAGGTTTCCGGCAGCATCCACGACCCCTGGGCGGCGGCGGAGCAGCTGAGAAACAGCGGCAGGCCTCTGCCCACCATCTACCAGGCCGTGGGCACGGAGGACTTCCTCTACCCTGTGAACCAGGATTTCCGGGCCCTGATGGAAAAGCTGGCCTGGCCGGATTACACCTATGAAGAGGGCCCCGGAGGGCACGTGCCGGACTTCACCCAGCCCCATCTCATGCGGGGCGTGGCCCTCGCCTGTTCGTCGTCGTAAATCTCGCGGGCGCCGCTTCGGCGGATTTCGCAAGTGCCGCCGAAGCTCGCATGCGCCCGATTGCTCCTCCTCTTCCGACCGAAGCTGCCGCTTGGTCGGATCAGAGAAGGTCGGTGTGCGGATCACCACGTTTGAACTTCCGTGAATCTGAGAAGAAAGGAAATTCCGACATTGATGGATCTGATCATTCCCGCTGATTTCTCTTCCCTGATCCCCGCAGGGGAGCAGGGAGAGCTGCGGGCACAGCTGAACCGGGACCGGCGGGTGATGCTCCTGTCCGGCAGCCCGGTGGCAAACCAGCGGAGCGAAGTGAGCGGCGTCTCCGCCCGGGTCTGCCGGGCAGGCTCCTACGGCTTTGCCTCCGCCCCGGAGGTGAGCGGGGAGGCTTTGCGGGCCGTGCTGAAGAGCGCGGAGAACAACGCCGCCGTACTGGACCGGCACCTGAACAAGGGCAAGGCGGCCCGGAAGCCCATCCCCCGCACCCTCGTCTCCCCCGCCGTTCAGTGGAAGGACGCGGAGCAGAAGGCCTATCTGGACTACCTGCGGGAGCTGGACGGCTGGATCGCCGGTCTGCCGAATCTGGTAAGCCGCCGTCTGGTGGTCTTCTGCGACAGCACGGAGAAGCATCTCCTCACCGGGGACGGGGCGGAGGCCCATACCGCCATCCCCCGCTGTTACGTGTACGTGAACCTCACCGCCGAAACGAAGGAAGGGGCCCCCGTGGAGCTCTTCAAGGCCTTCGGCGGCTTCGGCGGCTTTGACGACTGGTTCGGGGATCCCATGGCCCTGCGCCCGGAGGTGGAGCAGCTCCACGCCCAGCTTATGGACAAGCGGGAGGGGGTCTACGCCAGGGCGGGCAAATTCACCTGCATCCTGGGGGGTGAGCTCAGCGGCATGCTGGCCCACGAGGCGGTGGGCCACACCGTGGAGGCGGACCTGGTGATCGGGGGCAGCGTAGGCGGCCCCAACCTGAACAAGGTCGTCGCCTCCCCCCTGGTGAGCATGACGGACTTCGCCAGCGAGGCCTTCGGAAAACCCGCGCCCCTTCCCGTGTACTGCGACGACGAGGGGGTGGAGGCAACGGACGTGCCCCTCATCAAGGACGGCGTCCTGGTGGGCTTCATGCATGACCGGGAATCCGCCGAACGCTTCGGCCAGGAAGCCCGGGGCAACGCCCGGGCCTACTCCTTCTCCGATGAACCCCTCATCCGCATGCGGAACACAGCGGTGCATCCGGGGAAGGACCGGCTGGAGGACATCATCGCCTCGGTAGAGGACGGATACTACCTCATCAACACCAACAACGGCCAGGCGGACACCACCGGGGAATTCATGTTCGGCGTCACCCTGGGCTACGAGATCAAGAAGGGCAAACTGGGAAAGGCCATCCTGGATACCACCATTTCCGGCGTAGCCTTCGATATGCTGAAGACCGTGGACATGGTCTCCGACGAGGTGATCTGGTCCAGCTCCGGCTTCTGCGGCAAGAAGCAGCCCATGGCGGTGGGTCTGGGCGGTCCCGCCCTGCGCTGCCAGCTGACGATCGGAGGTCGATGAACATGGATAAACTGTTTCAGGCGGCTCAGGCCGCTCTTGACGCTCTCCTGGCCCTGGGGGCGGATAAGGCCAGCGTTCGGGCTGCCTCCGGGGAAACCGTGGAGCTGAACGCCCTGGGAGGGGAATTCACCCTCATGCGCACCCTGCTGGACCAGTCCCTCTCCCTGACAGCCATCAAGGGGGGCAAACGGGGCACCGCCAAGCTGAACCGTCTGGACGGGGACGCCATCCGCCAGGGGGCGGAGGACTGTCTGGCGGTGGCAGAGTCCGGGGACGCGGATCCCGCCTGGGATCTGGCTCCCGCTCCCGAGACCGGGGATTTTATCTCCGGCACCCCTTCGGCAGATCCGGACCGTCTCTTCGATCGCTCAAAGGAGCTGCTGGAGGACATCGGGCAGAAGTTCCCCCACGTGATCGTGGAGGAGATGATCACGGAGCACAAGACCGAAACGGAAGTCTATCTGAACTCCGTGGGCTCCCGCTTCACCAATCGGGTGGGGCGCTATGGGGTGGATTTGATGTTCTCCGGCCATGAGGGGGATACGGCTACCAGCTTCTTCGGTTCCTCCGTCTCCGTTCCGGATCTGGAAAAGCCCTTCCTGGAGCTGGGGACCCTGGCAAACGACCTGGAGGCCGCGGAGCGCAGCCTCGTTTCCGAGACCACCCAGGGCTCCCGCATGGGCGACATCCTGGTGCACCCGGACCTGCTGGCTGAATTCCTGGAGGTGGCGGGAGAGCTGTTCTGCGGGGACAGCGCCCTGATCGACGGGACCAGCCTCTGGAAGGACAAGCTGGGGCAACCGGTCGCGGATCCGGCCCTGACGGTATACGTCAAGCCCCTGGACGAACGCATCTGCGGCGGGGAGCGGTACACCGGGGAGGGCTTCGCCTCACAGGATTATACCTGGCTGGAGGACGGCGTGCTGAAGAGCTTCATGCTCAGCCTCTACGGCGCCAACCGCACCGGCCTGCCCCGGGCGCTGAATACGGACAGCGCTCTGGTGATGGCGCCGGGTACGAAAACGAAGGAGGAGCTCATCGCGGGCATTGCGGACGGGCTCCTGGTGGGCCGCTTCTCCGGAGGCGAGCCCAGCCCCAACGGGGACTTCTCCGGCGTAGCCAAGAACAGCTTCCGGATCCAGGACGGCAAGCTTGGCTGCGCCGTGAACGAGACCATGATCTCCGGCAACCTGGCGGATATGCTGAAAAACATCGGGGGCATCTCCGCGGAGCTGGTCTGCTCCGGCAGCTATGCGCTGCCCTGGGTGGTGTTCCGGAACGTGGTCATCTCCGGGAGCTGAGCCATGGCCAGAGATATGACCACAGGTCGGGAGGGAAAACATATCCTGGCCTTTGCCCTGCCCATCATGGGCGGACTTGTGCTGCAGCAGCTGTACAACACCGTGGACAGCGTGGTGGTGGGCCAGAAGCTGGGGGATATCGCCCTGGGGGCGGTGGGCACCTGCTCCGCCCTCACCATGTTTGCCGTGTCCTTCGCCGTGGGCCTCACCAACGGCTCCAGCGTCATCTTCGCCCAGCTCT
>CAMZJG010000141.1 GCA_947307505.1 uncultured Clostridia bacterium
GGGGATCCCGCTCCCAGGAGGCGATCTGCCAGGGGCCGTCCATTTCGTTGCCCAGATACCAGAGCTTCACTCCATAGGGCTTCTCATGGCCGTATTTCCGCCGCAGATCGGACCACCAGGTGCCCCCCTCGTGGTTGGTATACTCGGTGATGTACACGGCGTCGTTCAGGCCCAGGGTGCCCAGGTTGATGGTATACAGGGGTTCGAAGCCCACCCGCTCCGACCACTGGAGATACTCGTCATGCCCCACGTCGTTGGGGATATACTGGTGCCAGGCCAGGTCCAGGTGGGCCTTCCGCTGATCCCGGGGGCCGATGGAATCCTTCCAGTCCCAGCCGGAGACGAAGTTGCCCCCGGGCAGACGCACGCAGGGCAGCGGCGTGCTCTTCAGCGCATCGATATAATCCCGCCGGAAGCCCAGATCATCCGCCGTGGGGTGCTTGGGGTTATACATGGCGCCGTTGACCATGTTCCCGATGGGTTCCAGAAAAGCCCCGTAGAGCCGGGGAGAGATCTCCCCGATGGGGAAGGCGGGATGGACGGTGAGGATGGCTTTTTTCGGCATATCAGCCCTCCCTGGGCAGACCCTTCCGATAGGTCTCCACCAGCAGGTCCTGCAGCTCGCTGGGCCCGTCGGTCCGGATCTCCACCGTATCGCCCCAGAGCATGGACCAGGGAGCGTCCGCCGTCAGGGGTTTCCACTCCGGCATGGGGCTGCCGTCGGCGTCGTTGCCGTTGGGATCCCCGGAGCGGATGAAGTTCGCCCAGTAGTTGCACATCTTCCGGGCCAGGTCGTAATGCTTCCCCACGAAGGGCCGCCAGCACTTGGCCAGGGTCTCAAAATAGAACCAGAGGTCCACGCTGTGGAAGGTGCCGGGATTGTCCCAGCCGGGGATCTCCGCGTCGAACACGGCGTAGTACAGGGGATCCGTCTTCCCCAGCTTTTTGTTCTGCCGGGCCAGGGCCCACACGGCGGTCTCCAGGCCGTTGGCAAAGGAGTTCTTCACTTCCTCTCCCACCTCGCCGGAGCAGATGTTCAGGAAGCGCTGGGCATCCTCGCCGAAGATCTTTTCCGCCTTGGCCTTGAATTCCTCTTTGGTGTCCGCCATCAGGCCGGTGGCGAATTCGTTGGTGGTGCGGGTGATGAGCAGGGGCACGGGCCAGCGCTTGCCCAGCATGATGTTGGTGGTGGCGTCCCCGGTCTGGAAGACCCCGTCCGGGCAGGTGCCGAACATACCGCCGAAGGCCTCGCATTTGTCCCGCAGGGTGATAGCGTCGATCTTCCGGGCTTCCTCCAGGGTCTTCACCCCCAGATATTCGAAGAACTTCTCTCCCTGGGCCTCCGCATCCGCGAAGGTGCGGTTCTTGGCGGCGAAGAAACCGCCGTAGACCCCGGCCATGATGCCGCTCTGGATGATGGCCCGCTTGAACAGGCCCTCGTTCTGGGGACTGGTGATCTGGGCGCAGACGCTGCCGCCGCCGGCGGACTGGCCGCCGATGGTGATGTTATCCGGATCGCCGCCGAAGGCCGCGATGTTCCGCTTCACCCAGCGGGTGCCCGCCTGCTGGTCCAGATGACCGAAGTTGGAGGGGGCGTCCGGCTGTTCCTTCGTCAGCTGGGGATGAGCCAGGAAGCCGAAGACGTTCAGCCGGTAGTTCACCGTGACCACCACGATGCCCCGGCGGGCGATGCGCTCCCCGTCGAATTCCATCTCCGCGGGGTTGCCCTCCCGCAGCCCGCCGCCGAAGTACCAGACGTACACAGGCAGCTTTTCCTCCGGGGTCTTCGCCGGGGTCCAGACGTTCAGATACAGGCAGTCCTCGCTCATGGGGATCTCCGGGTCCACGTTCCATTCCCGGGTGTAGATGTTGTTGGGGTCCAGACCGGGAACATGCTGCATGGAAATGGGTTTGAAGGTATGGCAGCTCAGTTCCCCTTCCCAGGGGATGACGGGCTGGGGGGCGCGCCAGCGGTTCTCTCCCACCGGGGGCGCGGCGAAGGGAATGCCCTTGAAAGCGGTGATGCGGGGATCGGCGGCGGGAATGCCTTTGACGAGGCCGCCTTCCACCCTGGCCTTGCGGATCATGAGACAACACTCCTTTTCATTTTTGATCTGTTTCTGATGTTCTGATGATACCATGCCCGGGAGTGGGTTGCAAGGAAGAAGGCGGAACGGATCCCCGCACCCGTCCGCTGCGCACTTGACAAAGGGAAGGAATGGAATTAACATACGGTAAACCCTGCGTCCCTTCAGAGAAGCAGGGTAAATATGAAAAGAAGGAGAACGGCATAAAACATGAAACGGATCATTACCCTTCTGATGGCTCTGGTCTTTGTGCTGGCGCTCTTCACCGGCTGCTCCGGCGGAACGCCCGCAGGCGGATCGGAAGCCACCAGCGCTCCCGCCACCGCTGCCCCCGCCACCGCGAAGCCCACCGAAGCTCCGGCCAGTTCCGCGACGGAAGCGCCCGCCGCAACGGAGGAGCCCGTCCCCACGGAGGAGCCCTCCCCCTATAAGTTCGCCGCCGGCAAATTCGCGGCGGATGAGAACGGCGTGGCTCAGGAGCCTTTTTCCTATGAGCAGCCCTTCTGCACCTCCGACGACGTGCTGGAGTACTGGAACGTATGCTATACCCCCCAGTACCTGCCCGAAGAGGGCATGAACAGCATGCCCTATCAGCAGGACGTGGAGAAATTCACCGGCGTGCACGTGGAATACCTCTGCCCCGCCGCCGAGACCAAGCAGCAGGCTTTCTCCGTGCTCCTGGCCTCCGACGACCTGCCTGACCTCATGGCCCACGGCCTGACCTACTACGGCCACTCCGCCAACGACGCCATCGACGAGGGCTGGTTCGCCAACATCTACGACTACCGGCAGTATGCCCCCAACTACCTCTACCAGGCCGAGCAGTTCACCCAGAAGGTGCACAACACCATCTATGCCACCCCGGACCGGATCGTATGGTTCTACGGCATTCTGGTGAACCCCACCCCCGCCACCGGCACCTGCATCCGGGCGGACTTCCTGGAGCGGGTGGGCATGAAGGCGGAGGACATCACCACCTTCGACAAGCTCCACGAGGCGCTCTACGCCTTCAAGACCCAGCTGGAGATCCAGTGGCCCATGGAGGCTTACTACACCATCGAGCAGAGCCCCGGCGTGAACTTCTCCGGCTACAACACCGCCGTGTGGGTCAACCCCTACGGCCTGCCCTCCGTCCGCTGCGTGGACGGCGAAGTGCAGTTCTGCCTCAGCACCGAGGATGACAAGGACGCGCTCGCCATGCTCTCCCAGTGGTACACGGAAGCCCTGATCGATCCCGGCTGGCCCAGCTACATCTCCAACGACCTGATGAGCGACATGATCGCCACCGACAAGACCGGTCTGGTGACCATGAACGCCAGCCAGATCCCCGACTATGAGAACCTCAGCGCCAATCCGGACGCCAAGTGGGTCTCCATCCCCCGCACCCTGCGCTATGACGGGCAGGAGCTCAAGTACGCCCAGGAACTGAACCACATGACCTACGGCAACACCACCCTCAGCGCCAAGTGCGAGAACCTGCCCCTGGCCGTGACCTGGTGCGACTGGTTCTTCAGCCCCGAAGGGGCCGAGTACTCCAGCTGGGGCCCCGAGGGCATCGTGTGGGAGTATGACGCCAGCGGCGAGAAGGTGCTCACCGACTTCGTGCTGAACAACCCCTCCGGCGCCACCTCCGCCTGGATCCTGCTCCTCTACTCCGCCAACAACCTGTGCGACGCCACCCTCTTCGACCAGACCCGCTCCTACGCCTACGAAGGCGGCGAGGAGGTCTTCAACATGTCCAAGACCTGGCTGGTGCCCAACTACAAGGGCGAGTATGACATGCCCAGCGGCTTCAAACTCACCGACGAGGAGAGCTCTGAGATCGCCGAGTACTCCGGCGACTTGTCCACCTACATCAACGAGACCGTCGTGGGCTTCTTCACCGGCGACAAGCCCATGAGCGAGTGGGA
>CAMZJG010000142.1 GCA_947307505.1 uncultured Clostridia bacterium
CCGTCCTTTGGATCGTGCTGGTGACCAACTCCGTGAACCTCATCGACGGGCTGGATGGGTTGGCCGTGGGGGTCAGTGCCATCGATTCCCTGGCCATGCTGGTGATCGCACTGCTGGTAAGCGAAGGGAACGTCGCCATCATCATGGCCGCCCTGGTGGGAGCCTGCGTGGGCTTTATGCCCTATAACATGAACCCGGCAAAGATCTTCGCCGGGGATACGGGCGCACTGCTCCTGGGCTATGTGCTGGCCACCATGTCGGTGATCGGCCTGTTCAAGACCTATGCCATCATCTCCTTCCTGCTCCCCTTCCTGCTCCTGGCCCTGCCCCTGTTCGATACGGGCTTCGCCATCATCCGGCGGCTCATACACGGACAGAGCCCCATGCACCCGGACCGGGGGCATGTCCATCACCGTCTCATCGACATGGGCCTGAACCAGAAGCAGGCCGTCGCCATTCTCTACTGCGTCAGCGCCGTATTCGGTCTGTCCGCCGTGGTGCTGGCCACCAGCGGCGGGATGAAGGCCTTGCTCCTGGTCCTGGCCTTCCTGGCCACGGGTCTGCTGGCGGGCTTCGTCCTTCACAGCGGGCATCGGTCTGAGCCGGAAGCGCCCAAGGTCAAGGAAAACCCCGATCCTGCCATCCGCATCACGCTGAAGGGCCACGAGGAGGCCCCGCCCGAAAACCGGGAGGAAAAGGAAGAACCATGAAGCGCTTGAGTTCCCTGGCTATCGCCGTGATCGCCACGCTGGTCCTGCTGGCTGGGATCCTGCTGTTTCTCGCCTCCCCTTTGTCGGCGAAGAAAACGGCGGAGGTCCATCTGCCGGAGATCCAGGACCGGCTGCCGGAGCATACCGGTGCGGCCGTCCCCCAGGAGCTGACGCAAGTGGAAGTGAACCCCGATACGGTGCAGGCCGTGGTCTCCACTCTGAACCGGCCGGACAGTTACTCCCGTACCCTGCAGGTGTTCCAGTTCTGGGATGGGGGCGGCCGAACCGCCGAGATCCGGGTATGGGTCAGAAGCGGTGCCGTCCGGCTGAACATCGTCGGCGCAGAGCGGGAAATCAACTATCTGCTGGACGGGGACGTCCTCACCCTCTGGTACGGCAGCGATATGAACCATCGGTACACCTATAACAAAGCGAACGCCCGTTTGGGGGACAGTCTCCAGCGCATCCCCACCTATGAGGATATCCTCTCCCTGGATCCGGCCTCCATCCGGGATGCAGGCTGCACCTGCACGGAGGACGGAAAATGGCGGATCCTGGTGACGGCGGTGAATCCGGATTTCAATTATCTGGATATCTATTATGTCTCCCTGGATACGGGCCTGCTGGTGGGGGCGGAGCAATGGGACGGGGACACCCTCATTTACCGGATGACCGCGGGCGAAGCGGATCTTTCTGCTCCTTCCGATCAGCTGTTCCTTCTGTCCTCCTGATCGCTGAAACTCAGCACCACCAGGGCGGCCAGGGTGATCAGCAGTTCCTCGTCCTCCTTCTCCAGATACAGGAGCAGGAGCACCAGATACAGGAGCAGGTCCCCTGTATCCACCCGGTTTCCCAGAAGTCCGTTCAATATGCCTTTCAGCCCGGCGGCCGACCCCGCCGGGCTTTCTCTGTTTTCCGGCCTGTGCACCGGCCTGTGATCCGGCCGCCCGACCCGATCCTCCCCGATGTCCTGCCGTGTCTGCAGATACCGGTTGTACATCCCGCTCCCCTTCTCCGATCATCGTCTCATCCCCAACTCCGGGATCGCAGTCCTGGCCGCCCGGGTCAGCCTGGCGATGCGCAGGGCTTTATCCAGCCGTTTTCCCCGTTCCTCGTCCAGCCAGGGGCGGAGGGCCGCCACCAGTTCTCCCGTCCGGCTGGGAGCCTGAAATTCCCGAAGCACTCCGGTGATGAGCTGCATGAGCCTGGGGTCCATCCCCTCCGGCATTTCCGTTCCCCGTTCCGGATCGGAACTGCGGTCTCCGCCTCCGCCGCCCAAGGTCCCCGCCAGGGTATCCGCCAACTGCTTCAACTGGGCCATGCTCTCCGGGGAAGAGAACAGGGCGCCCAGCTTTTCCTCCCATCCGTCCAAGCAGCTTCCCCCTAGCTCAGCAGGTCCTTCAGCTGACTGGCCAGCCGTTTTCCCTCTTCGGTGCTCAGCACCCGCTCCATGATCTGCTTCAGCTCCGCCGCATCTCCGGTTTCCAATGCCTTTGCCGCTTTCTTTTCATCTCCCAGCAGCTTCCGGACCTTTTTCCCGTCGGCAGACTCGGCCAGCTTCTGAAGATTTCCCGCGTTGGCCTTCAGGGACCGGGTCTGCTCCTCCGTCAAAAGATTTCCCGCTCCGTTCTCCGGCGCCTGTTTCATCTCCGCACCTCCCCCGGCGGCTGACGCCGCCTCTCTGCATCATTCTATGCAGAGCTTATGGCCCGGGTGCGGAGAACATGCCGTTCTATTCCGCCGCTCCGGGGGCATACACTGCAGCAAGTAGGAAACGGAGGGATCGGCTTTGGACAATCAGACCATCTATCAGGACATCGCCACCCGAACGGGCGGCAACATCTATATCGGGGTGGTGGGCCCGGTGCGCACGGGCAAATCCACCTTTATCAAACGCTTCATGGAAACGCTGGTCCTTCCGGGGATCGAGGACGTATACATGCGGGAGCGGGCCAGGGATGAGCTGCCCCAGAGCGGTTCGGGCCGCACCGTCATGACCGCGGAGCCCAAATTCGTCCCGGAGGACGCGGTCCGGGTGGACGCGGGGGGAGCAGTGTTCTCCGCCCGCCTCATCGACTGTGTGGGCTATCTGGTGGAGGGGGCCGCAGGAGCGGAGGAGGACGGCAATCCCCGCATGGTCACCACCCCCTGGTTCGACCATGAGATCCCCATGGTGGAGGCGGCGGAGTTGGGCACCCGCCGGGTGATCGCGGAGCACTCCACCGTTGGGGTGGTAGTCACCACGGACGGCACCATCGGTGATATCCCCCGCTCCAGCTTCGTCCCCGCGGAGGAACGGGTGGTGGCGGAACTGAAGGCCATCGGCAAGCCCTTTGTGGTGGTGCTGAACTCCTCCAGGCCGGACTCCCCCGAAACTCTGGGCCTGGCCGCCGACCTGGGGAAGAAATACGACGTGGCCTGCCTGCCGGTCAGCTGTCTCACCCTGGGGGAAGAGGAAGTGCGGAGCATCATCCGCAGCCTGCTTCTGGAATTCCCCATCACGGAGCTGGGGATCTGCCTCCCTGCCTGGGTCACCGCCCTGCCTCCGGATCATCCCGTGCCCACCCGGATCTGCGCTGCCCTGCGGAAAGCCTGCGAGGGGATGACCCGTCTCCGGCACGCGGAGGCGGCGGTACAGCGGCTCGGTACGAGCGACGCGGTGAGCTCCGCCGCCCTTCGGGAGATCCGGGCCGGCAAGGGAGTTGTTCTGGCGGAAGCGGCGCTGCCCAGGGAGCTGTTTTATGAGACCCTCAGCGAGCGCTCCGGCATCCCGGTGGCAGACGACGGGGACCTGCTGCGTCTGCTGACGGATATGGCTCAGATGAAGCAGGAGTATGACCGGGTGCGGGACGCCCTCCACAGCGTCTATGAGACGGGCTACGGCATCGTCTGTCCCCGGGTGGAGGAACTGAAGCTGGCGGAACCGGAGATCGTCCGCCGGGGCGGGCGGTACAGCGTCCGGCTGAAGGCCAGCGCCCCCTCCATCCATATGATCCTGGCCAACATCGAAACGGAGGTCTCCCCCGCCATCGGCAGCGAGAAGCAGAGCGAGGAGATCATCAACTACCTGCTTCAGGAGTTCGAGGGGGACAGCGGAAAGATCTGGCAGTCCAACATCTTCGGCAAGTCCCTGTACGACATTGCTGGAGAGGGCCTCCAGGCCAAGATCAAGAAGATGCCTGCAGACGCCCGGGGAAAGCTCCAGGAGGCCCTGCAGCGCATCGTGAACGAGGGCAGCGGCGG
>CAMZJG010000143.1 GCA_947307505.1 uncultured Clostridia bacterium
CAGGTGCAGGAGATCCTGGAGAAGTACGGCAAGCTGTACACCCTGCTGAAGATCGACGAGGTGAACAACCTGGGCGCCGCCCGGATCCGGATCCGCAGCCTCCTGGCCGCCGTGGCCATGCGGGAAGGGCGCACTTTGCCCGAGCTGCCGGAGTCCATCCGCTATGAGCGGCGGGAGTTTACAAAACAGATGTACGACGAGGGCTGGACCATCCTGGCCCCGGATATGAGCCCCATCCATTTCGACCTGCTGGTGCCGGTGTTCCAGCGGGCGGGCTACCGCATCGTCATCCTCCCGGGAGAATCCCGGAAGGCGGTGGACGTGGGCCTGAAATACGTGAACAACGACGCCTGCTATCCCTCCATCGTGGTGACGGGGCAGATGCTGGAGGCGGTACAGTCCGGCCGGTACGACGTGAACCGGCTGGCTCTCCTCATGAGCCAGACCGGAGGCTGCTGCAGGGCCAGCAACTATGTGAGCTTCATCCGTCGGGCGCTGGATAAGGCAGGGTACCCCCAGATCCCCGTCATCAGCCTGAATTTCAACGGCATGGAGAAGAACGAAGGCTTCCATATCTCTGCCGGCACCCTGATGGAGGCCCTGCGGGCCCTGGTGCTGGGGGATCTGATGATGCGCTGCCTGTACCGCACCCGGCCCTATGAGCAGATACCCGGCTCCGCCAACGCGCTGCACGAGAGGATGAACAAGCTCTGCCTGGATTACCTCCGGGGAGAGAAGGGCGCGCCCGGCTACCGGCAGCTCTGCCGGGAGATCGTGGAGGAATTCGACGCCCTGCCCATCCGGGAGGGACGGCGGAAACCCCGTGTGGGCATCGTGGGGGAGATCCTGGTGAAATACATGCCCATCGCCAACAACCATCTGGTGGACCTGCTGGAGCGGGAGGGGGCGGAGGCCGTGGTGCCGGAACTCCTGGATTTCTTCAGCATGATCCTGTACAATCAGGAATATAAGCATAAATATCTGGGTACGAGCTTTTGGACGGCCCTCCTGTCCCGGGTCGGGATCGAGGGGATCGAGGCCGTGCGCCGCCCCGCGGTGGAGGCGCTGGAGAAGAGCGGCCGTTTCGGCGCCCCGAAGCATATCCGGAAGGTGGCGGAGCCCACCAAACCCTTCCTCTCCATTGGCAACCAATATGGAGAAGGCTGGTTCCTCTGCGGCGAGATGGTGGAGCTGCTGGAGGAAGGGGTCAACAACATCGTGTGCATCCAGCCCTTCGCCTGTCTGCCCAATCATGTCATGGGCAAGGGGGTCATCAAGGCGCTGAAGAAGGCCTACCCCAAGGCCAATATCGCCGCCGTGGACTACGATCCCGGCGCCAGCGAAGTCAATCAGCTGAACCGTCTGAAGCTCATGCTCACCGCCGCCCGGCGGGAGCTGGCAGAGGAGAAACGGGACGCATGAAGGATCTGAAGCATCTGGACGACAAGCCCATATCCCCCCTGTACCGGTTCATCCGATGGGCGGTGTGGAAGCTGTCCCCGGTCTACACCCTGGCGGGGACGGAAAACCTCCCGGAGGGGCCCTGCATCATCGTGGGGAACCACAGCCAGATGTACGGCCCCATCGCCGGGGAGCTGTACGTCCCGGGGAAGCACAGCACCTGGTGCGCCGGGGAGATGATGCACCGCCCGGAGGTGGCAGAGTACGCCTTCCGGGATTTCTGGTCCGGCAAGCCGAAGTCCGTGCGGTGGCTGTATCGTCTGTTCAGCCGTCTGATCCCGCCCCTGAGCCAGCTGGTGTTCACCAGCGCCCATACCATCCCGGTCTACCACGACGCCCGGCTCATGACCACCTTCCGGGAGTCCCTGGCCAGGCTGCAGGAGGGGGAGAAACTGGTGATCTTTCCGGAGCGGGATCAGCGTTTCAACAATATCCTCTATGCCTTTCAGGATAAATTTATCGACGTGGCCCGCATGTACCGGCGGAAGACGGGGCAGGAGCTGGATTTCGTTCCCCTGTATCTGGCCCCGGCCCTGAAGACCATGACCTTCGGCCCTCCCGTCCGGTTCCGGGGGGAGGAACCCATCGAGGCGGAGCGGAGCCGGATCTGCCGGTATCTGACAGACGAGATCACGCGCATAGCCCTGGCTCAGCCAAAACACCGGGTGGTGCCTTACGCCAACATGCCCAAGCGGCAGTATCCTCAAAGCCTTCCTCTGGAGGTATATGATGAAGAAGCCCGTTGACTACAGCGGTTTTTCTCTGAAGAGACTGGGCGAACCCAGGTTCCGGCATATCCTGCTGGTCCTGGGCTGGGTCTGGTATTTTCTGATGTATTTCCTGACGGAAAACCTGATCCCGGCGGAAAACTGTACCGTCGTCCATATCTTTCTGGATGATCTGATCCCCTTCTGCGAGTACTTCGCCGTTTTCTACGTGGCCTGGTTCCCCCTGATCTTCTTCTCCCTGCTCTTTGCCCTTCTGTACGATGTGGATAAATTCACCCATATGCAGAAGTTCATCATCGTCACCCAGGTGGTCGCCATTGCCTGCTACATCCTCTGGCCCAGCCGCCAGGACCTGCGGCCGGAGCCGTTTCCCAGGGAGAACGTCTTCACCTGGATCCTGGGGCTGATCTACTCCGTGGATACCCCCACGGGGGTCTGCCCGTCTCTCCATGTGGCCTACGCTCTGGGCATCCTCTCCGCCGATCTGAAGGACCGGGAAATGGGGCGGGTGTGGAAGTTGCTGCTGATCCTGCTGGTGGTGATGATCTCCCTCTCCGTGTGCTTCGTGAAGCAGCATTCCGCCATGGATGTGTTGGCGGCCCTGCCCCTGTGCCTGCTGGCGGAGATCGTGTGCTACGGCAGGGACTGGTGGCTGCCCCGGCTGCGGGGGAAGAAGGAGGCTGCCCATGGAGAAAAATAACCGGCGGAAGGAGCTTCTTCGGGCGGTCAAGTTCACCCTGTTCTCCATCAGCGCGGGACTCATCGAAATGGCGGTCTTCGCCCTGCTGAACGAAATAACCCCCTGGTCCTACTGGCCCTGCTACCTCATCGCTCTGGTGCTTTCCGTGCTTTGGAACTTCACCCTGAACCGGAACGTCACCTTCCGCTCCGCGGCCAATATCCCCGTGGCCATGCTGAAGGTCGCCCTGTATTACGCCGTATTCACCCCCTTGAGCACCATCGTGGGAAACTGGCTGGCGGAGGACCTGGGCTGGAACGAATACCTGGTGACCGCCCTGAACATGATCGTGAACTTCGTCACGGAATTCCTGTACCAGCGCTTCTTCGTCTTCGGCAAAAGCATCGACACGAAAAAGAAATCCTCGTAAACCCCCATGGATGCGCCGACCTCCGGCACCTTGGCCGGAGGTCCTTGTTTTCGCCGCTCCGGAATAAACATATAAACATATAAAATTTATAGGATGATACTTGACAAGACGGGAAAAACGTTGTATCCTTCCGGTAATTTCCTGCGGAAAGAAGGGAGAATATGAAAAAGACGGACAGAACCACCCGTCGGATCGCCATTGCGGCCATTTTCATGGCCATGAATATCGTCCTCAGCTCCTTCGGAATCCCGGTGCCCGGCGGGCATCTGTATCTCTGCGATATCCCCATCTGTCTGGCTGCCATCCTGCTGGATCCCTTTTCCGCCTTCGTGGTGGGGGGCGTGGGCTCCTTTATCGGGGATATGCTGTTTTACCCCGCACCCATGTTCGTCTCCCTGGTGACCCACGGGATCCAGGGGATCGTGATCTCCCTGATCTCCCATCGCCTGCTGAAGTCGCGGCCGAAGCTGGCCTCCGGCGTTGCCGTGAGCGTGGGCGTGGTGATCCTGGTGGTGGGCTACACTCTGGGCCGCGCTTATGTGTACAGTACCCCGGAATACGCCCTCATCAAGCTGCCCTTTGAGTTCCTCCAGGGGATCGTGGGGGCGGTGGTCGGCATGATCCTGTGCTGGCGCTGCGG
>CAMZJG010000144.1 GCA_947307505.1 uncultured Clostridia bacterium
GTCCGGAGGGACAGCATGGAGAATCAACTGGCTGAAAATATCCGTGAATATCGAAAAAGTATGGGACTTACTCAGGAGCAGCTTGCCGAGAGACTCGGGATCACCCTGGGAACGGTTTCCAAGTGGGAGAGAGGCGGTTCTGAACCGGACCTCGGATATCTCATGGACCTGGCCGAACTATTTCGTGTCTCGGTGGATGCTCTGATCGGCTTTTCCCTGCGCGGATCGAACGCCGACGAGGAGGCCGACCGGATCGAAGCCCTGGTGAACCGGGTCCCCTTTGAGGAGCTGCAGGCGGAATACGAAAAGGCGCTGAGGAAATTCCCCAACCATTTCCGGACCGTGCTGGGCGCCGCGTCCATCTGGAAACGCTTCGGCGTCATGCACCAGGACGAGTCCGGTCTGCGGCGGGCGCTGGAGCTGTACCGGCACGCCGTGGAGCTGATCTCCCAGAACCGGGATCCGGAAATCAGCGAAGTGAGCGTGCGGAACGAGATCGCCGGGTGCTATGCCTCCCTGAAGGACTACTGCAAGGCCGTGGAGGAATACAAAAAGAACAACCTGGGCGGGATCAACGATGCGAATATCGGTCTGGTACAGATCTGGGATGAACGGAAGCCCGAGGAAGGCATCCCGTTCATTGAAAGAGCGTTCCTGAACAATCTCAGCGAAAGCGCCACCATCATGTTCGGATACATCTTCTATTACCTGGTGACCGGGGATACGGCCCGGGGCATCCGGGCGGCGGAGCAGGCCATCGGCCATCTGAACAGGGCGAAAGAAGACCCGGATCGGCGTTCTTTTGTGGACAAGCTCATCAGTCTCCTTTACCTGCTGCTGGCGGTCATCCGGGACAAGGCCGGGCAGCCGGAAAAAGCGGAAGAGGATCTGCTCCTGGCGGTGAGCATGGCCAGGGCCTTTGACGATGCGCCGGTCTACACGCTGGAAAACATGACGTTTACGGAACACTTGCCCCATAACGTCTATTTCTACGACGACACGGGACCCACCGCCCTGGAGGGGCTGCGCAGCACCATGGCCGACGTGGGTGACCTGGCCTCCGACGCTTTTCGCCGAAAATGCGAGCTGGCCCTGGGATAAGGCCCCGCCCGGAGCGAACGGGCGGGTTCCCCGGGGGACGGACCTTTCCAGTATTTTTACAGGGAGGCGGCTGAACTGCCGCCTCCCTGTATGGATCCGTATCCCGCTCCGCCGAAGGGTAAAACAGGCCGCGTGTCACCCACGTCGGCTGTTCCCGGTCCGGTAATCGATCTCGATCCCGGGCTGGACGTTGAAGACGAACACGTTGAACGACAAGCCCTGACCGTTATCCTCCACGGAAAACGCTTCCATCAGAACGCCGTACGCCACCAGATCCTTTCCCCGGAAGCAGGGGGTCACCCGGTAAAGCACATGGTTTCTGCTATTGAGGATGTAGTTTGCGGTCTCCAGCTCGAAGGGAAGCATGCCGGCGGTGTTCATATACCGGGTCCCGGTGATCAGATTCCGTTCGTTGCCGTTCTCCCCCGTCAGCATATAGGCGATCAGGTGACACCGGTTATACAGGTATTTTTCCTCGATCAGATCGTCGTATCGGACCGTGTGCCATCCCGAGGGCCGGATCATGTCGATGGGACCCCGCTCTTCATCCGGCATGATCTCCCGGCCGAGGCAGGCCATTGCGGGACCGCACCGGCCCAGGCTGTCCAGGGGGCTGTACTCTTCATAGGTCTCCGTGGTGAGGTCCGACTCCCGGAAAAAGGGGATGTTTCCGTTGATCTCCGTATAAACCGATCCGGCGTACTCCGGGATGCTGAAGTCCGTCTCGGAAAACGGCCCGGTTCCCAGGACGGAGGATCGGCCGCGGATCGCGCTGATGACTTCGGGAAGCGCCAGGATCACAAGGATCATGAGCACGGCGGCAGCGATCACCCATCTCTGCTGCCGCTTTTTGTTCCTGCCGCCCCGCGCTGTTTTCCCGGTTTTCGTGGTTTTGATGGCCGGTCTCCTCCTTTTCGTCAACGGGGACATGCCGCACTGATTCTTCTTTGAGGGTCTTCCGGATCGTTCCGATCGATCTCCGTTCCCCGGCGCGCTGCGATTTCAGCCTCCGTATTCCGCCAGCACCTGCTTCAGGAGCAGGGGATCGTCGGTCATGATAACGTCCGCGCCCTGTTCGATGAGAAAGCGCATCTCATCCGCATCGTTGATCGTCCAGTACTGCACCGAAATGTTCCTTTTGTGCGCCTGCCGGATATACGTATCCCGGGTCAGATCCAGCCGGATGCCCTTGAGGGAGTATCCCATGGGGATCTGCAGGCAGGTGAAATCCACGTTGGACAGGAGATTCACATGCAGAAGCTGGGTGAGGATGAACTTGGCCGCGCCGGAGGTGGAAGCGCCGCGCATGAGAGTGGGGTGTTCTTTTTTCAGGTACTTCTCGATCTCCGGGTGGAAGGTGCCGATGACAAAATTGGATTTGTAGGCGGGAAAGCGCTCGGTCAGGGTCCTGTCGATGAGATCCGCCGCGGCGAAGCCGGTCTCTCCCCCGTTCTTGATCTCCACGATGAAAAGAAGATCCGGGTCCGATTGGCAGAACTCCTCCAGCAGCTCGTGGAACTCCAGGATCTTGAGGCCCAGCGCCGCCTGCTCCTCCTCCGAAAGGTCCCGGTAAATGTACTCCCCGCTCCCGGGATCCCGGAAATTGTAGCCCATATTGTAGGACCGCAGCTCCTCCAGCGTGTGCTCGGCGATGGTCACCGGTTCCGCCCCCTCCGGGCAGGCCATGCGGTTGATGCTGCCGTCGTGACTGAAAACCAGCCGTCCGTCCCGGGTCATCCACAGGTCGGATTCGCAGATCTGGATATGGTATTCATGGACGGCGGCGCGGAAAGCCATCAGCGTATTTTCCGGGTTGCTCACGCCGCCGCCCCGGTGAGCGGCGATCATGGGCAGCGCCCCCTCCGCCTTGATAAAGGGGTTCCGGTCCATCACGGTCTTCGGCGGGATCAGGTTGATCACTGCGAAGAACAGAAGGAGCGCGGCGGCGATCCCGCACAGCGCCTTCCAGCCGGTCCTCTTCTTCCGCCCCGCGGCTTCGGTTCCCTTTGTTTTTCCCATACCCATCTCCTGTTTCCGCATCAGTCGATCTTCGATTTACCGTATTGTAGCAGAGAAGCGGCGGTTTGACAACCGGGCCCGGGAAACCGGCGGAGCGCGCTTTCCGATGTTTTCGGGGAGGTGGCTGAAACGCCATCTCCCCCGCTGTGAAACCCGGGACAGGAAAACACAAATCGATCCAAAACCCTTGACGTGAGATATATCGTGATATATGATTATGCCAGGAGGTGGTCCGTATGGAAAACATCATGCACACCACGCGGCCGTTTATGAGCGGTCGGAGCCAGGCGGTCAGGATACCGAAAGAGTACCGGTTTGAGGACACGGAGCTGATCATCAATCGTGTAGGCAGTTCTCTTGTGATCACGCCGAAGAATGCGATCCAGGAGACGTTTTATTCGGGCCTGAATATGTTTACTGAGGATTTTATGGCAGACGGACGGCCGGAGGAAGCGCCGAATGAGAGGATCGAGCTGTGATGTTCATGCTGGACACGAATATCCTGATCTTCTCCATCCGGCACCCGGATTCCGCCTGCGCCAAACGGTTGGCTGGTCATGTGGGGCGGGACGTGTGCATTTCGGTCGTCACCTATGCGAAACTGGTCTACGGGGTGGAAAACAGCAGCGATCCAACCCGGAATGCCGAGGCGCTGAACCGCTTTCTGGCCGGGATCAGTATTCTGGACTTTGATATGGATGCCGGGATCCATTACGGGAAGATCCTGGCAGAGCTGAAAAAGAAGCATCTGGACAAACAGAATCAGGACAGAGACAAGATGATTGCCGCCCACGCCCGTTCTCTGGG
>CAMZJG010000145.1 GCA_947307505.1 uncultured Clostridia bacterium
TTTCCGATGCCGTTTTATCTTCTGGGCGGGAAGGGGGGACGCTTCGTGAGCATATCCGCGAACTCCGCCAGGATCTCCGGGATGCGGATGCTCTGGGGGCAGATGGAGGCGCAGGCGCCGCAGCCCACGCAGCGGCGGGGATCCATAGAGGGATCCGCCGTATCCGGATCATACCGGGCCATGAAGTCCCCGTTTTTCATGCCGTTGTAGGCGGCGATGATTTTCGGGATATCCAGCTCCATGGGGCAGCCCTCGCAGCAGTACCGGCAGGCGGTGCAGGGCACCCAGTTGAGCATGGAATCCGCTACCTCCCGGAGAAGGGCCTTTTCCTCCTCGTCCAGGGGATTCGGGGCGGCGAAGGTCTCCACGTTCTCCTGGATCTGCTCCAGGGTGGTCATGCCGGAGAGCACCACCGCCACCTCCGGCAGGTTCTGGAGCCAGCGCAGGGCCCAGCGGGCGGCGCTGTCCCCGGGCCGGAGAGCCTGGAGCTTTGCCAGCTGCTCCTCCGGGAGATTCGCCAGCCGTCCGCCCCGGACGCCTTCCATGACCACCACCTTGAGGCCGTGTTTGGCGATGGCCTCATATTTGCCCTTGGCGTCCTGGAGCTTCCAGTCCAGATAGTTCAGCTGGATCTGCACGAAGTCGAAGACCCCTTCGTGCCGGGTGAGAAAATCGTCGATGGTCTGAGCGGAGGAGGCGTGGGAGCTGAAGCCCAGATGCCGGATCTTTCCCTCCGCCTTCATCCGCTTCACAAAGTCCACCACCCTGAGATCCGGGTCGTCGTAGATAGCCAGGGAGGCTTCGTTCACATTATGCAGGAGATAGAAATCGAAGTAATCCACCTGGCACTTTTCCAGCTGCTCTTTGAAGACCCCCTCCACGGTGTTGTCCGGCCAGCCGGCGAGGCCGCTGGTGAAGCCCACCATGCCGCCTTCCTTCTTCACCATCATGTGGCCGGGGAACTTGCTGGCCAGATAGAAGCTCTCCCGGGGATAGGCCTTCAGGGCCGCGCCGATGAAGCGCTCGGACTGGCCCCCGTGGTAACGGTAGGCGGTGTCGTAATAGTTGATGCCGTGGCTCATGGCGTAGTCGATGATCTCCTGCGCCTTTTCCCGATTGATGTTGTCGTCCTTCCCGTCCAGCGTGGGCAGGCGCATGTTGCCCATACCCAGGGCGGAAACCTTAACGCCTGCGATTTCCTTGTAATACATGGGCTCCTCCTTTCACTTCTTCGGCGGCATGGGGGGCTTGGCGGTGGAATGGTAGCTGAACCAGTAGCCGTGGATGGTATCCCACACGGCGTCGCATTTCTCCATGGCCTCCTGGGGAATGGGCTTCCTGGCGGAGGCCAGGGCCACGTTCTGCACCACGTGCTCGAATTTGCTGGCGCCCACGATGACGCTGTCCACCACCTCCCGGTTCAGCAGCCACTGGAGGGAGAACTCCAGCAGGCTCATGCCGCAGTCTTCGGCGATGGCGGTGAGCTGCTCCACGGCGCTCATGTTCGTATCGTTGATGTACCGGAGATTGTAGCCGTAGTTATCCTTGAGGCGGCTGTTCTCCGCCAGCTGGCCCCGCTTGTGCTTCCCGGTGAGGAGGCCCGCGGCGATGGGGTTGAAGCAGGTGAGGCCCAGCTTGTATTCCAGCAGGAAGGGGGCCATCTCGTCCTCGATGCCCCGGGTGAGGAGGTTGTACACGCTCTCCGTCACCACCGGGGCCACGGCGTGCATCTCCCGGGCCTTGTGCACCATGGAGCAGAACTGCCAGGTGCTGTAGTTGCTGACGCCGTAGTACCGGATCTTGCCGCTGCGCACCAGGTTGGTCATGGTCTCGATGACCTCCTCCGTGGGGGCGTCCCCGGAGGGATGGTGGAGGTAGAGCAGGTCGATGTAGTCGGTCTTCAGGGCCCGGAGGCTTTCCTCCACCCCGGAGATGATGTGCTTCCGCCCCTGGCCGGACTGGTTGGGCTTGAAGCCCCGGGCATTGGTCACCTTGGTGGCGATCACAGCGTCCTCCCGCTTCCCCTCCAGGGCTTTGCCCAGGAAGATCTCGCTCTGGCCCCGGGTGTAGCAGTCCGCGGTGTCAAAAAAGTTTACCCCCTGGTCCAGGGCGTGATGGACGATGCGGATGGATTCCTGCTCGTCCGCCTGGTCCCCGAAGGTCATGGTGCCCAGGCAGAAGCGGGAGACCTTCAGCCCGCTGCCCTTGATCAGCGTATATTCCATTGCGCATTCTCCGTCCTTTCCGTTCAATTTTGCCTGCCAGCATTGTACCACGTTTTGCCGGGAAGTACCACCATCCTCTTGCAAAAGATCCGGCGCTGTGCTAAGATAATATCTGTAAAAATATCGGTATGGATCGGGATAGATAGCATGACAACCATGCGTCTGCCCGCCCGCAGAAGAAGTCAGAAGAACAGGAAATATATAGAATTTTGCAGAAAGGATCAATGCCATGTATACCTTCAGCCCTGTAACCGACCGTATCGAGCGCCTGCGCGGGAAGGTCCGGGACCGCATCATCATCGCGGATCCCTCCAAGGCCCGGATCGTCCGGGAAGCTCAGGCCAAGTACAAGAACTATCCCCCCATCCTGGCGAAGCCCGCCGAGGCCCTGTATGTGATCCAGCATATGCATACGGATATCGAGGAGGACGAATACTTCGCCGGGGACGTGGGCAACAAGCACTGGGGCGCCGCCAGCGGCTCCATGTGGCTGATGATGGACATCGAGCACACCTGGCCCATGGGGGAGGACGGCCTCTATCATGCCCCCGACGATGATCCCACCTATTCCCACCAGAAGCTGGCCATCTCTCCCGAGGACCTGAAGGAAATGCGGGAGGATATGAAGAAGAACATGCAGCCCGGCATGGTTCGGCCCGAGACATGGCTTCCCCAGGGGGCGGATGAGCTCTTCCGCCTGGAGGCGACTCCCTTCGGCCGTCCCGGCGGCTTCGGCGTGCTGATGCCTCCCGGACACCTGACTCCCGGTTTCCAGACCATCCTGAAGCGGGGCTACGGAGACATCCGCAAGCAGGCGCAGGACTGGCTGGACGCCCGCAAGGGCAACATCATGGGGGACGACATGGGCAAGTACGAGTTCTACTCTGCCGCCGTCCTGGCCTGCGACGGTGCCATCGCCCTGACCCGCCGGTACGCGGATACCGCCCGGGAGAAGGCCAAGACCGCCGCCACCCCCGAGAAGAAGGCCGAGTATGAGAAGATGGCCGAGGGTCTGGATCACATCGCGGAGGGCACCCCCCGGAACTTCTGGGAAGCCTGCCAGATGTATATGCTCTACCATATCTTCCTCATCGTGGACAATGGCCCCGGCGTCACCAGCATGGGCCGCTTCGACCAGTACGTCTGGCCCTACCTGAAGAAGGACCTGGAGGACGGCACCATCACCATGGAATATGCCCAGGAGCTGGTGGACGCCTTCTTCCTGAAGCTGAACATCTTCTATGGCGGCGGCTTCGGCAAGGGCGCCCAGACCGCGGGCATCGGCCATATCGGCCAGCACACCACCATCGGCGGCTGCGATCCCATCACCGGGGAAGATGCGGTGAACCCCGTCTCCTACATGGTTCTGGAGTCCATTGCCCGGCTGAAGCTCCATGAGCCCACCGTCTCCCTCCGCACCACCAAGAACACCCCCCAGAAGATGTGGGACTGCGCCATCGCCACCAGCATGAACGTGGGCGGCCTGCCCCTGCTGCAGAATGACGACTGCATCATCCCCGGCATCATGCGGGAGCTGGGCTTCTCCCTGGAGGACGCCCGGAACTACGCCTTCATCGGCTGCCAGGAGATCACCGGCTCCGGCAACGATTATCCCGCCCCCAACGGCTCCGCCATGGGCATCAACGGCATCTACTGGCCCATCG
>CAMZJG010000146.1 GCA_947307505.1 uncultured Clostridia bacterium
TCCCGGAAGCCCGCCCGTTCATAGAGCCGCCGGGCTTCCCGGTTTCCCACCCGGACCTCCAGGGTGAGGAAGCTGAGACCGCGTATCGCGCCTTCCCGCTTCAGCGCCTGCACCAGGGCCATGCCGAAGCCCTGCTTCCGCAGGGCGGGGGAGACGGCGATATTGGAGATATATCCCTCGTCCAGCACCGTCCGCATCCCGGCATAGCCCGCCACCTCCCCGTTCATCAGGGCGGCCAGCCAGCAGCAGGCGGGATCCGTCAGTTCCGGCAGAAAGGCGTCCCGGCTCCAGGTCAGACTGAAGCACAGCTTTTCCAGTTCCAGCACCCGGGGCAGCATGTCCTCCGTCAGGGGGACCAATTCAAGGTCCTTTGTCATTTCGCGTCGTACCAGCTGGCGCCGATATGAGCTTCTGCCAGCAGGGGCACGTCCAGCTCCGCGGCGGCGGACATCTCCGCCTCCAGCAGCCGGGCGGCTTTTTCCGCCAGCTCAGGAGGACACTCGGCAATGAGTTCGTCGTGCACCTGGAGCAGGAGCCTGGCCTGGGGAAGCTCCTCACGGAAACGGCGGTCGACCCGGACCATGGCCAGCTTGATGATATCCGCGGCGGTGCCCTGCACCGGCATGTTCAGGGCTACCCGTTCCCCGAAGGAACGGAGGTTATAGTTGGCGGAACTGAGCTCCGGCAGGTACCGGCGGCGGCCGAACAGGGTAACGGCGTAGCCGTCCCGCTTCGCCCGTTCCACCGTTTCCTTCATATACGCCCGGACGCCGCTGAAGCGCTCCAGGTAGCTGTCCATATAAGCCCGGGCTTCGCTCCGGGTGATATGGAGATCCTGAGCCAGGGAGAAATCGGAGATGCCGTAAACGATGCCGAAATTCACCGCCTTGGCCCGGCTGCGCATGAGACTGGTGACCTGGTACGGTTCAATGCCGAAGACCTGGGCGGCGGTGGCCCGGTGGATATCCTCCCCATCCCGGAAGGCCTGCTGCATCACCTTGTCCCCGGAGAGGTGGGAAAGGATGCGCAGCTCGATCTGGGAATAGTCCGCGTCCACCAGCACGCAGCCGGGGGAGGCCACGAACATCTTCCGCACCTCGCCCCCCAGCTCCGTCCGCACGGGAATATTCTGAAGATTGGGATCGGAGGAGGAGAGGCGGCCAGTGGCGGTGGCGGTCATGTGGAACCGGGTGCGGATGCGCCCGTCGGGGGAGATGACCTTCACCAGCCCGTCGGCATAGGTGGATTTCAGCTTGCTCAGCTGACGGTACTGGATGATCTCCTCCACCACCGGATGCTTGCTCCGGAGCTTTTCCAGCACCTCAATATTGGTGGAATACCCGCTCTTGGTCTTCCCCAGAGGAGGGAGGCCCAGCTGATCGAAAAGGAAGGCGCCCAACTGCTTGGTGGAATTCAGGTTGAAGGCGCCGCCCGCCTGGGCATAGATGCTGTTCTGCAGCTGTTCGATCCCTTTGCCCAGGGTCTCCCCGAAGCGGGTGAGGGCTTCCCGATCCACGGTGAAACCGGCATGCTCCATCCCCGCCAGAACGGGGCAGAGGGGGAGCTCCGCCTGCCGGAACAGATCCAGCAGTCCCTGTTCCTCCAGCAGGGGAAGGATATGCTTTTCCAGGTCCCGGAGGGCTTCCCCATGGAGCTTCAGCGCCTCCAGGGCGGCGGAGGCGTCCGGCCCCTCCCAGGCGCCCGGGGTGTCGTACACCGCCTCCGGAAGATTCCGGTCCAGGAGCTTTTTGGCGATCCGGGGCAGGGCATAGTTCCCGTCCGTGGGATCCAGGAGCCAGGCGCAGAGCCCGGCGTCGAAGGTGAAGCCGCCGAAGGGAATGTCCCGCTCCAGCAGGACCGTCATCAGATCCTTCAGCCCATCCCCGGCCTTGGGCAGGTCCGGGGCGAAAAAGGCCCGGAGAAAGGCGAGGTCCGGTTCCCGCAGGAGAAAAGCCTCGTTTCCCGCCAGCACGGCGAAGACGGTCAGATCCCGGGAACAGACGAAGTACGCTTTTTCCGCCTTCCGGCAGGCGGCCAGAATCTCCTCCGGCGTACCCTCCCGCCAGTCTGCCCCGGCGGAGCGGATCTCACCGGAGGGGGCGGGAGCGGTGACCCCGTAGGTCTCCATGAGCCGGGTGAATTCCAGCCGGGTGAAGAGGGCATACAACGCATCCCGATCCGGTTCCTTCCGGAGCAGGCGATCCAGGGAGTCCAGTTCCACGGGAGCCTCCCGGGAGATGGTCGCCAGCCGGTAAGAAAGCAGCGCGCTGTCCCTTCCCGTCTCCAGCTTTTTCGCCACGGCGGGTTTCAGTTCCTCCAGATGGGCGTAGACCGCCTCCAGGGAGCCATAGGTCCGGAGCAGGTCCGAGGCGGTCTTGCTCCCTACCCCGGGCACCCCGGGGATATTGTCCGAGCTGTCCCCCATCAGGGCCTTCAGATCCACCAGACGGGGAGGGGGAAAGCCGTATTCCTCCGTGAACAGTTCATCATTATATAATATGCTGTCGCTCCTGCCGGGTTTGGAGGTGATGAGCCGGACCCGGGTGGAGGGGGAGATGAGCTGGAGACTGTCCCGATCCCCGGTGACCAGGATGCTTTCCCAGCCCTCCCGGGCGCAGCGGTCCGCCAGGGTGCCCAGGAGATCGTCCGCCTCCCAGCCGTCCATTTCAAAGCGGGGGATGCCCAGGGCGTCCAGCACCTGCTTCAGCCAGGGAAGCTGCTCCGCCAGTTCCTCGGGCATGGGTTTGCGGGTGCCCTTGTACCCATCGTACAGGGCATGGCGGAAGGTGGGGGCCTTCCGGTCGAAGGTGCAGCAGACCGCCTCGGGCTCGTCCTCCCGCAGGAGTTTGTTCAGGATCATGAGGAAGCCGTACACCGCATGGGTGTGCAGCCCGTCCCCCGTAGTGAGGGGACGGACCCCATAAAAGGCCCGGTTGATCAGACTGTTGCCGTCCAGGATCATCAGTTTCATCATTTATCACCGGGAAAATCATACCCCATCCGGCGCAGGATTACAATAACTTTGTCCTCACGCTGCGGCTGAGCCGCAGGAAGCTCAGCAGAAAGTTGAAACACTCGCTGCCATAGAGGATGGCGATATAGGCGGGGACGCCGAAACGGGGCAGAAGGAACCACACCGCCAGCAGGGTGAGGCAGGCGTCTCCCAGGTTGATGAGCATGGAGTCCAGCTGGAGTCCCAGGCCTTTCAGCATCCCGTCCACCACCGTATCCAGATACATCACGATCACCAGAGGGGCCAGGGCCCGGATCAGCTCCCCCGCCTCTCCGCTGCGGTAAAGCCACCGGCCCAGGGCCGGACCCAGGAGCCAGAGGACCAGGGCCACCCCGGAGGAAAGCAGAAGGCTGAGGCGCAGGCTCCCGCCCGCCGTCGCTTCCAGTCCGGATCGGTCCCGGCGGACCTGCGCCCGGGTCAGAGCGGGGATCAGCTGCTCCGACAGGGCGAGGAAAAAGACGGAGGCGAAGGTGAGCACCGGCATCACCATGCCTCCCACCACGCCGTAGATCTCCAGGGCCCTGGCCGCTCCCACGCCGCTGCGCCGCAGGGCTTTGGGCACCAGCATGCTCCGCAGGGTGCTCAGGGCGCTGCGGGCATAGCTGCTGAAGGCCAGGGGCAGGGAAAGACGCAGGAGACGACCCGCCATGGGGAAGGGGGGACAGGGCCGGTCCGCTCCCGGGATCCGCTTCAGATCCCGCCAATACAGGCACAGCGCCAGGAGAAGAGAGGCCAGATCCCCCGCGGCGACTGCGCCGGCCACGGCGGCGCAGCCCCCTGTCGTTCCCCGGTCGGCGCGGGACAGGAACAGCAGGATGAGGGCGGTGCCGCAGAGCTGTTCGAACAGCTGCACCGCCGTCCCCTTCCAGGG
>CAMZJG010000147.1 GCA_947307505.1 uncultured Clostridia bacterium
GATCTGCCGGGCCTCTTCGTAAACCTGGTTCAGGTAGGCCATCTCATACTGGAGATTGCCGGAAAAGTCGTAGAGGCCGATCATGGCCTTGTCCGCCGGGCTGCCGATGTACCACCGTTCCGCGTCCTCCGGGTCCGTGCGCAGGTCCGCCCGGTCCGGCAGGGTGACCCGGGTGCCTGCCTTGATGAGCCGGTCGATGATCTTGGTCTCCAGGCGGGAGACCGTATTCTGCTGATCCTCGATCTTGTCCACATCGCTCTCCCCCAACAGGCGGCCGAAGAGGCTCACGTTCCGCTGCAGGAACACGGGAAACAGGTTCGGCCGGTAATAGGGAAGCCGGACGGGCGCCTCTTCCTCTCCGGGGATCCGGTTCCCGGCGGCGGTGGCGACGGGGTGATCCACCTCCTCCTGCTCCACGGTCCGGCCTGTCAGCTTGCCGCCGCAGGCGGGACAGGACGGGGCCTTCGGATCCGTCTCCGTCCGTCCGCATTCCACGCAGCGCCGGACTCTGCGGGCCGCATAGTCCTCCAGGTCCTCCAGCACCGTGTCCCCCACCCAGGAGATCTTCCCGATGCCGCCTCCCTCCCCGCGGTAGTACACCACGTACTGGGTCACCATATCCTCCGCCGGACCGGTATCCCGCTCCGATCCCCGGATCTCCGGATCCGTCTCTCCCTCTTCGGATACGTCCATGCCGTACATCCGCCGGATGCTATCCCGGGTCTGGGGCAGCTTCAGGGCGATGGCGTCCATGTCCTCCACCCGGCCGAACACCCCGTCCTGGGGGATCACCTGCCGGGGATGGAGTACGGATACCGCCACATCCCCCACGGTGCTGTGGGTCCGGCTGGCGTTATCCCATTCCACCAGCCAGAAGGCCCCGCCCTGGATGGGGATCATGCGCTCCAGCAGGTCGTTCAGCTCCTCCATGGGGAGGCGGTCCAGCTCGTTCCGGAGCATGTCCTCCAGGATCTTCGCCCGGCCTTCGTCCTCTCTTTTCCGCGCCGTGACCTTTGGCTGGGGAATGACGGAACTGACCTCGCTTTCGATGTTCTCCGCCACGATGTTCCGCAGGTGGGCCGTCTCCCGTCGGCTGCCGTCCCTCCGCAGGTCCTTCTCCGTGAGCGGGGCGATCTCCCGGACCTCGCCCCGGTACAGGGCTTCCCGCCGATCCATTTTGTCCAGCTCTTCCCGATAGGCTGTTTCGTTCCGGCGCACCCATTCCTTCCAGTATTCCAGGTTCTTCTCCATAGCTCCTCCTTATTTCGGCGTGCCCCAGGCCGCCAGCATCCGCTTTCTTTCCTCTCCGTCCGCTCCCCGGTAATCCTCCCACATGTCCGCCGTCCATCTCCGGCGGCCTTCCTCTGCCGCCGTCTCCGGCGTCATCCGCTGTCTGGGACGGATGTACCAGGCGATGGCCAGGGCCAGAACGCAGTCGTCGTGGGCTCCCGGCTCCGCAGCGGGGCGCATATGCTCATCCCGCACAAAGGTGAGCATTTCCTCCAGGGTGGTCCGGTGTGATACGCCCCCCAGCGCCTCCCGCATGGCCTCCACCAGTCCGCTGAGGATCACGGGTCTTGTCACCGCCGTGGTGCGGAAGCCGAAGGATCGGGGCTCCGGCCCGTTGAAGGTGTCCTCCGCCTCCCGGACGTACTGGCGGGGGTAGCCCAGCTCCTCCAGCCGTTTCACGGGGTAGGTGGAGAAGTTGGTCTCGATCCCCACCAGCGCCGTATTGTAGGTCATCCCCAGGCAGAAGACCTGTTTGGCGTAGGTGTCCTCGTCGTACCGGTGCCGCAGAACGGCTGCCTGCTCGCCGGTGACGTTGTCCAGCACCTGAGCCGTGAACCAGTCGGACCCCTCCCCGGCGGTATCTCCCCCCAAAACGTAGGGCCTGCCCTCCGCCGGTTCCCGGAAGATCTGGATCGGTCCGCCCTTCTCCTCCTGCCAGGTCCAGCTTTCGATCCGCGGCCTGGGATCCTCCGCCGTTCCCGGGACCTCCCGGTAAGTGAAGAAGCCCTCCCGGATGGGCTCCGGCGCTTCCGCCAGCCGCCGGCTCACCGCCCGGGCGTTGAAGACCGTCCGCCCCGTGACCCCCCACTGCCCCAGGCAGTACACCTGATAGTAATAGGGATCCCGATCCCGGAAGCCCTCCAGGGTGGCGATGGCCTCCGGATCCAGGAAGCGGTTGTCCCGGTAGGTGCTCCGGTGGATCCGGGCCCGCTCGTCCGGGCGGTCGAAAAACCGGCGCTTCAGCCAATGGGTCACGCTGATGGGATTGAAGCTGAGGATGATCTGCTTGTACCAGGCCGTCTCCCCCCGGAGGCGGATGTCCAGCTGGTTGAAGTCTCCCTCCTCCAGCTCCGAGGTCTCCTCGATCCAGATGCCGGTGATGTTGTAGATGCTTTTCAGCTTCTCCGCGTCGTCCAGGCCGGCAAAGAGGATCAGGCTGCCGTTGGGCAGTTCGATGCGCATATCGCTCTTGTTCACCTTGGCCTTCACCCCGGGGTAGTGGTCCCCCAGCTGTCCCCGCAGTTGGGCGAAGCAGGAATCCCGCAGGGTCTTGGCCACCTTCCGGCATACCAGCCACCGGTGCCCCGACTCCCGGATGCAGCGCTCCAGTACCTTCCGTCCCGCAAAGATGCTCTTGCCGCTGCCGCCGCCCCCCATGAGCACCAGATATCGGTGTTCGTCCAGGAACAGGGGGAGGAAGGCGGCGTTGCTCTCCCGGCGCAGGGCCGCCCACCACAAAAGGGTCTCCCGGGCTTCCGGCTTCAGCTGTTTCATGGCTCATTCCTCCCGGCTGTCCAATTCCTCCAGGATGGCCCTCCGCTGAGACAGGCTCAGGCTTCCGGTTTCCTCCTCCCGTTCTCCGGACTGGTCCTGGGCGTTCTGCAGGATGTAGATGAGTCCCCGCACATCCTTCCGGCTGAGCAGAGCCCGTTGACTCCAGTCCTGCATCAGGTCCCGGGCCAGGGCCGCCGCGCTTCGGAATTGCGGATGGCGCCGGGGATCGCAGTAGCTCTCCCAGGTGGCCCGGGAGATCCCCAGGTATTCGCAGAGGCCCCAGACCGTAGGGGGCACCACGTATTCCCGGTACCGGATGGGCTCCCCCGCGTCGTTCAGGATGGGCGCCCCCCGCTCCTCCGCCGTCACGGTGCGGCTGATGGAACGGAAATATCCCGCCACCGCCGCCTCAAGCGCCGTCCCGCCGGTCCATCGCTTTTCCTTCATTTTTCCTCCAGACCCAGAATGGTCTCCAGGCTCACCCCCAGAACCTCCGCATACCGGGGCAGCTCCTCGGCATAGACGGGCCGGTGTCCGTTCAGGACCTGGTTCAGGTGCCCGTAATCCATTTCCATCCGGGCAGCCAGCTCCGTCTGCCGCAGCTTCCGTTCCGCCGCCAGGACTTTCAGCCTTTTGCCGATCTCCTTACTCAACGTCTCCCCCTCCGATCTCAACGCAATTTGAGTTTCCTGGTCCAATATACTCAATGTATTTTGAGTTGTCAAGAGCAAATTTACACATTTCTCAAATTTTATTGACTTTTGCGCTTTATCCGGCTAAAATACAAAAAGAAATCGCGGCGAAGCTGTGCTTCGCCGCGAAAAGGAGGCATCCTGACCATGGAAACACCCACATTGGGAGAAAGACTGAAACAAGCCCGCCTGAAGGCGGGCCTGACCCAGAAGGACGCTGCGGATGCCCTGGGCGTCACCTATCAGGCCATCAGCAATTATGAGCGGGATAAATGCCGGGTGCAGGCGGGGGTGCTGAAGCAGCTCTGCGTGCTCTACCACATCAGCGCCACGGAGCTGCTCCAGGGCAGCGCCTGGGACGAGGGGAAGGCCGGCCTTTTTGACAGCGCCG
>CAMZJG010000148.1 GCA_947307505.1 uncultured Clostridia bacterium
TCCCCGTCCGTCTGCCGGTAACGGCAGCCCTCTCCCTCGGCGGACCATCCCGGGGAATCGCCGAACACCTGAGAAAGCTCTCTGTCCTCCGCATCCGGAATATACAGGATGCCGTAATAGCTGGAAGCCGGGACGAGTCCCCTGCCGCCGCAGAAAAACTCGATCTCCCCCTCGTCCCCCCGGGTCGTGATCTCCCGAATGCCCCGGAGCCGGCTGACAGCGGAAAAGTCTCCCGTTTCCACAGCGGAGAGGAACGTGCTCTCATTCTTTCGGAAAAGGGAGATGATCCGGCTTTTGTCCGTCAGGTTCCGGCTGCAGGCGGCGAGGAGCAGGATCAGGATCGCGCCCAGAATAAAAAGGGTCCGTTTGCGCATGGTCTTCTGCCTCCGATCCCGCTCAACGCGCTTTTCCCCGTTCCTCCGCCTTCTTCAGCACGAAGCGGGAGAGGAAAAAAGCCAGGCAGAGGGTGGCCGCCTCGCTGATGGGGATGGCCAGCCACACCCGCTCCAGGATCCCGGTGCGGGACAGGAGCCAGGCCAGGGGCAGGGAGAAGAACACCTGACGGCAGAGGCTGACCAGGAGGGTGAGACCGCTGTATCCCAGGGACTGATAGGAGGAGGAGAAGATCACGCTCATCCCCCCGAACACCAGGGAGCAGGCGCAGATCCGCAGGGCGGGTACGCCCAGGGCCAGCATGTTTTCCGAAGCGTGGAACAGACCCAGCATGGCGGCGGGAAACAGGGCGTACACCGCCCCCGCGACGAGGGTGACGGCGGCGCACACCCCCAGGGCCAGGCGCAGGGTCGCCTTCACCCGGTCCAGCCTGCCCGCGCCGTAGTTGTAGGAATAGATGGCGATGGTGCCGTTGTTCATGCCGAACACCGGCATGAAGGCGAAATACTGGAGCTTGAGCCAGACCCCGAACACCGCTGCCGCGGTGGTGCTGAAGGGCAGGACGATGGCGTTCATGCCGTAGGTGATGACGCTCCCCAGACACACCGTCAGGGTGGAGGGGACGCCGATGGAGCAGATATCCCGGATGATGGGCCAGGAGGGAAGCATCTGCCGCAGACGGAAGCGGACGGCCTTGTTGTATTTCAGGCAGAAGAACAGGGCCAGCAGGGCGGCCACCACCTGGCCGATGACCGTGGCCCAGGCGGCGCCGGCCACCTCCAGCCGGGGGAAGGGTCCCAGGCCGAAGATCAGCACCGGATCCAGGATGATGTTCACCACTGCGCCGGTGGCCTGGCATACCATGCTCAGCACGCTGTTCCCCGTGGCCACCAGGAGCTTTTCCCAGTTCTGGCCGTAGAACATGCCCAGGCAGAAAAGGGTACAGATGGAGAGATAGGTGGTGCCGTGCTCCACGATCACGGCGCTGTCTGTCTGCATCAGGAAGAAGCGCCGGGCGAAGAAGCCCCCCAGGAGGGCGAAAACCAGGGCGTAGCAGATGGACAGGAAGTTCTGCACATTGGCGGTGCGTTCCGCCGTGGCCTTGTCCCCCCGGCCCAGGGACCGGGAGACCAGGGCGTTGACCCCCACCCCGGAGCCCACCCCCACGGCGATCATCACGTTCTGGAAGGGGAAGGCCAGGGAGACGGCGGTGAGGGCGTCCTCGCTGAGCCGGGCCACGAACATGGCGTCCACGGCGTTGTACAAAGCCTGCACCAGCATGGAGATCATCATGGGCAGACTCATCACCGCCAGAAGCTTCCCCACGGGCATGGTGCCCAGCTTTTCCTGGGATTCTCTCTTATCCATGTTCAAGCCTCTTCTCTGTGGGCGTTCAGGTAGGTCTCCAGGATCAGGGAGGCCGCCACCGCGTCCACACGCTTCTTCCGCTGCTTTCCGCGGCGTCCCGTCTCCGTCAGGATGGCGTGGGCCTCCACGGTGGTGCGCCGCTCGTCCACCAGGGTGACCCGGCAGCCCCGTTCCTCCAGTCTTTCCTTCAGGGCGCGGCTTTTCTCTGCCCGGGGACCTTCGGATCCGTCCATATTCCGGGGAAGGCCCAGGGCGATGAGGCCCGCCTCTTTTTCCCCGTAGATCCGGCACAGGTCCTCCAGGAGCTTGTCTTCGTTCCGGGAGGGCAGGACCCCCGTTTCCCCCGCCAGGAGACCGGAGGCGTCGGAGATGGCGTAGCCCGTCCGGGCGTCCCCGTAATCGATGGCCATGATGCGCATGGAGTCTCTCCTTTGTTTCCGCGTTTTTCACCACTATAACACAGGTCCGCGGACATGGGAAGAGGGAAGAAGAACGATGTTATGTAAACTAATTTGGTTGACTTTTCCGCGGATCGGGCTATAATACAAGGTTGAATCGGAGGGATAAAAATGGCTAAACGACAATTCAAAGCTGAATCCAAACGGCTGCTGGATCTCATGATCCATTCCATCTACACCCATCGGGAAATTTTCCTCCGGGAGCTCATCAGCAACGCCAGCGACGCCATCGACAAGCTCTGCTACCGCTCCCTGGAGGACGGGGGCGCGGGGCTGGACCGGAGCGATTTCTTCATCCGCATCACCCCGGATAAGGAAAACCGCACCCTGACCATTGCGGACAACGGCATCGGCATGGACGAGCAGGAGCTGGACTCCAACCTGGGGGTCATCGCCCGTTCCGGTTCCCGGCAGTTCAAGACGGATATGGACCAGGAAAAGGCCGGGGAGGAAAACATCGACATCATCGGCCAGTTCGGCGTGGGCTTTTACAGCGCCTTCATGGTGGCGGACAAGGTCACAGTCACCTCGAAAAAGTTCGGCTCCGACGCTGCGTTTCGGTGGGAGAGCGCCGGCACGGACGGATACACCGTCGCCCCCGCGGAGAAGGAAGGCCAGGGTACGGAGATCGTCCTTCGTCTGAAGGAGGACGGGGAGGAGGAGAAGTATTCCGACTTCCTGGAGGACTGGAAGCTCCGGGAGCTCATCAAGAAGTATTCCGACTATGTGCGCTATCCCATCAAGCTGGGGGAGGACACGGTCAACAGCATGGTGCCCCTGTGGCAGCGCTCAAAGCAGGAGGCCTCGGACGAGGACTGCGCCGCCTTCTATAAGGAGAAATTCTATGATCCGGACGAGCCCAGGCGGATCATCCGGGTGAGCGCGGAGGGCGCCGTGAGTTACAAGGCCCTGCTCTTCATCCCCGCCAGGGCGCCCTTCAACTATTATTCCCGGGATTATGAAGCCGGGCTGCAGCTGTACGCCAACGGCGTCCTGATCATGGACCACTGTACGGACCTTTTGCCGGAATGCTTCCGCTTCGTCCGGGGCATCGTGGACAGCCCCGACCTGAGCCTGAATATCTCCCGGGAGCTGCTGCAGCACGACCGGCAGCTGAAGGTCATCGCCGCCAACCTGGAAAAGAAGGTGAAGAGCGAGCTGACGAAGCTCCTGGAGGAGGACCCGGAGAAATACGGAGAGTTCTATTCCCAGTTCGGTCTCCAGCTGAAATACGGCATCCTGGCGGACTTCGGCGCCAAGCGGGAGCTGCTTCAGGATCTGCTCCTGTTCTACGATTCCGGAGCGAAGAAGCCCATCCCCCTGAAAAGCTACGTCTCCGCCATGCCGGAGGAGCAGAAGAGCATCTATTACGCCTGCGGGGACACCGTTGCCCGGCTGGAGAAGCTGCCCCAGGCGGAGCCCGTGCGGGAAAAGGGCTGGAGCATCCTCTACCTCACGGACGAGGTGGACGAATTCGTGATGAACATGATCGGGGAGTATCAGGAAAAGCCCCTGAAGAACGTCATCACCGGGGACCCGGATCTGGAGTCCGGGGAGGACAAGGAAAAGCTGGAGAAGCTGCAGCAGGCCAACGAGGCCATGCT
>CAMZJG010000149.1 GCA_947307505.1 uncultured Clostridia bacterium
TCAGCTGTCCATGGCGTCCACGTCCCCGTACAGGGTGAGTCCGCGGTTCTGCCTGTCGCTTCCGTACTGCCGCAGGGCGGCGGCGATCAGCGCCCGCACCTTGCCGGAGGGCGCGGCGTTGACGGTGACCCGGTAGCGGAACTGATTGTTCACCCGCAGGATCCCCGCCGGAGCCGGTCCCAGCACCCGCAGGTCCGGGAGCCCTTCCCCCGCCCGCTCCAGGGCGGTCTTCAGCTGGGATGCGCAGCGCAGCGTCTGTTCCTCCTCCCCGCCGGAAACGGTGACGGTATACAGGGAACGGATGGGCGGCGCCAGCAGCAGCCTCCGGGCTTCGATCTCCCCGGCGTAGAAGCTGTCGTAATCCTGCCTGGCGGCGCAGAGGATCACTTCGTTCCGGGGGGTATAGGTCTGGATGAGCGCCCTGCCGGTCTTCTCTCCCCGGCCGGAACGGCCCACCACCTGGGTGATCAGGTTGAAGGTGCGCTCCTGGGCCCGGAAATCCCCGGCATACAGGGACTGATCCGCCAGGATCACTCCCACCAGGGTCACATTGCCGAAATCCAGCCCCTTGGCCACCATCTGGGTACCCACCAGGATGGGGACCTTTTTCTCCTCAAACTCCCGCAGGATGACCTCGTGGCTCCGGGAGGCGGAGACGGTATCCGTATCCATCCGCAGGATCGGCGTTCCCGGGAATCGCTTGTTCAGCTCCTCCTCCACCCGCTGGGTGCCCAGGCCGGAAAAGCTGAGGGTCCCGCCGCAGGAGGGGCAGGCCCGGTCCTGGGGCTGGGAATAGCCGCAGTAGTGGCACATCATGCGCCGGTTCGCCATATGGTAGGTGAGTCTGGCGCTGCACCGGGGGCAGGAATACACATATCCGCAGGCGGGGCAGGTCACCAGGCTGCTGGCTCCCCGCCGGTTGAGAAACAGGATGCTCTGTTCCCCCCGCTCCAGGTTCAGACCGATCTCCCGGCACAGCGCGCGGCTCAGGGGGCTGCCGTTGCCTGCCTTCAGTTCCTCCTTCAGGTCGACGATGCTCACTTCCGGCAGGGGATGGGTATTGTATCGGCTGTCCATGCGCACCAGGGCGTATCTCCCGGATCTGGCCTCGTACATGCTCTCCACCGACGGGGTGGCGGAACCCATGAGCAGCAGGGCGCCCGCCTCGGCGCAGCGGTACTTGGCGATATCCCGGGCATGATACCGGGGGGCGTTCTGGGACTTGTAGCTCCCCTCCTGCTCCTCGTCCAGGATCAGGAGGCCCAGGCTGTGAAGCGGTGCGAACACCGCGCTGCGGGTGCCCACCACCACGTCCACCGCGTCCTTCCGGATGCGCTTCCATTCGTCGTACCGCTGTGCGATGCTCAGGGAGCTGTGGAGCACGGCCACCCGGTCGCCGAAATGCTGATAAAAGGTGGCCATGAGCTGGGGAGTAAGGGCGATTTCCGGCACCAGGACCAGCGCCTGCTTCCCCCGTTCCACCGTATCCCGGATCAGGCGGATATAGACGGCGGTCTTGCCGCTTCCCGTGACCCCGTGGAGCAGCGCCGCGGAGGCCTTCTCTTCCCGAAGAAGGGGCAGAAGCGCATCACAGGCATCCTGCTGGCATTGGTTCAGCTCCGTCATATCCGGCCGCTGGCCGGGATGGAACTCCGGTCTGCGGAATTCCTCCCTGGGCCGAAGTTCGATGAAGCCTGCCCGTTCCAGGGCCTTCAGGCTCTGCATGGAGGCGCCGGTGAAGTAGCACAGCTCCTTGCCGGAGCACTCTCCCATCCCGCTGAGGAGCCGCAGAAGCTCCGCCTGCTGGGGGGCGGATTTCCGCTTCCGTTCCGCCGCTGCCAGGGCCTCCTCCGCGGAGACGCACAGGACGGCGGTGGAGGTGATCTTGTCCGAAGCCCGCTGCTTCCGCTCCAGGACCCGGGTGAGGATCCCCGCTTCTTCCAGCGCGCCGGCGGCGGCGGAAGCCTGTCTCCCCAGGGCAGACCGGACCGTATGCCAGGAAGCGCTCCCCCCCTGTTCGTACAGGAGCTCCACCAGGGTGCGCAGATCTTCCCGCTCTCCCGCCGCGGCGTAGTTCCCCTCCCGGTCCCCGGGATCGGCGAGGGTGCATACCGCCTCCCCCACCAGCCAGACCCCGGCGGGGAGCATGGCCTTGACGGCGTCGTAATAGGTGCAGAAGAACCGGGCCTTCATCCAGCGGGCCAGGCGAAGCTCCTCCGGACTGAGGACGGGGCTTTCGTCCAGCCAGACGTCGATGGGCTTCAGGCCGGGATAAGAGCTCTCCTCCTCCAGGGCGAAGACCATTCCCTCCCGCCGCCGGTTCCCCCGGGCAAAGGGGACGGAGACCCGCTTGCCTGCGGCCGCCGCCCCTTCCAGGGATGCGGGGATCGCATAGGCATAGAGCTTATCCATGGCATAGCCGGCCTCATGGATGGCTACGCGGGCGATCACGGGTTATTCTTCGTTCGTTCCCGAATTCCGGGCAACGGCGATATAATCTCCCTCCGCCAGCTCGTCAATGGCGATGGAAACCGGCTTTTTTTCCAGCTTCACATGCTCCTCGCCGGCGTACTCCGCAATATCCCGGGAACGTTTCGCGATGACGTTCACCAGCATGTAGCGGCTCTTCACCCTGCTCAGCAGGGTGGACATGGAAGGATACAGCATCATAACGGTTCATTCTCCCTTCAGCACCGAAAGGTGATCTTTATTCTTGCAGCCCTCCGCCACCAGGATGGCGGCGGCTTCCGCGGCGGCCTTATCCCGATCATCGTTGACGATCAGGTAGGTATACATATCCGCTTTTTCGCATTCGCTCCGGCCCTTGATCAGCCGTCTCTGGATATCCTCTTCCGTGTTGGTCCCCCGGTTCCGGAGCCGCTTTTCCAGCTCCGCGAAGCTGGGGGCGCAGACGAAGATGCTGATGGCCTCCGGGTACTTGTCCATGACCTGCCTGGCTCCCCGGGATTCGATATCCAGGATCACGTCAAACCCCTGTTCCAGCTTCTCCAGCACCGGCTTTGCCGGGGTGCCGTAGTAGTTGCCCACATACTCCGCCCATTCCAGCAGGCCGTCGGTGCGGATCAGCTCCTGGAAGGCTTCCCGGGTCACGAAGAGGTAATCCACCCCGTCCTCCTCCCCGGGACGAATGGCCCGGGTGGTGGCGGATACGGAGAAGAAAGCCCCGGGGGACTGGGCCATGAGGGCGTGGACGATGGTGCTCTTTCCCGCTCCGGAAGGACCGGAAATGATGATGAGCTTTCCCTTCTTCATTCCTCGTCCTCCTCCCGTTCCGGGATCGCGGCGCCGTCTCCCCCGCCCAGGATCCGATTGCTGATGGTCTCCGTCTGGATGGCGGAGAGGATGATGTGGCCGCTGTCCGCAATGATCACCGCCCGGGTGCGCCGCCCGTAGGTGGCGTCGATCAGGCTGCCGCTGTCTCTGGCGTCCTGGACCATGCGCTTGATGGGGGCGGACTCCGGACTGACGATGGCGATCACCCGTGCGGCGGAGACCAGGTTCCCGTAGCCGATATTGATGAGCTTCATGTTCTGCTCCCCTATTCGATGTTCTGGGCCTGTTCCCGGATCTTCTCGATGGTGGACTTCATCTCCACCACGGTCCTGGTGATATCCAGGTCCACACACTTGGAACCGATGGTGTTGACCTCCCGGTTCAGCTCCTGGATCAGGAAATCCAGCTTCCGTCCCACGGCGCCGCCGGAATTCAGCAGATCCCGGAACTGCCGCAGATGGCTGTCCAGCCGGACCAGCTCCTCGTCCACCGCCACCTTGTCCGCAAACAGGGCGGCTTCCGT
>CAMZJG010000150.1 GCA_947307505.1 uncultured Clostridia bacterium
GGGGCGGCGCTGAGCTTTGGCACGCCATGAGGGATTCGAACCCCCGGCCTTCTGGTCCGTAGCCAGACGCTCTATCCAGCTGAGCTAATGGCGCTTGTGCTTTACAGCCTGTGTATCATAGCACGGTTCTTTTGGAAATGCAAGCCCTTTTTTCTCAGATTTCCCTCCGACGGTTTTGGGTCTCCCTCCCCGACGGAGAGGGGGACAGGCGCATTTCCCGCCCTCATCGCGCATATGGTGTACAGAAACCGGAGAAAGGACGGCGACGGACATGGACACGGAAATCTTCGACCGGGCGGCGGCCCTGCTGCCGGAGCGGCTGCGGGGAGAACTTCTGTTCCTGGACCCGGCCTTGCGGGCCGGCACGGAGGAGCTTCGCCTGTACTGCGGCCGGGGGCTGCGGGCGGTGCTGGAAACGGGGATCGTCCCTCTCCGGGGCAGCGTGGGCCGGGAGGACCTGGAATATGTATTGGAGCGTGCATCCCGCTCCAGCCTTCACGCGGTGCAGGAGAGCCTTCGTCAGGGATATCTCACCGCTCCGGGGGGATACCGCATCGGCGTATGCGGAGCGGCGGTGATAAAGGAGGGAGAATTCCGGGGCTTCCGGCAGCTTTCCTCCCTGTGCATCCGCATCCCCCGGCAGGTCCCCTGCGTGCCGCCGGAACTGGCGGAAAGTCTGGCGGACAAGTCCCTGCTCATTCTTTCTCCTCCGGGAGGCGGAAAGACCACCTTTCTCCGGGATCTGGTGCGTCTGGCCTCCGACGGGGGCCGACGCGTCTGCCTGGTGGACGAGCGGGGGGAGCTGGCCGCCTTATCGGGCGGGATCCCCCAATTCGACGTGGGACGGAACACGGACGTGCTGGAGGGCTGTCCCAAGGTTGCCGGGGTGGAGATGCTCCTCCGGTCCATGTCCCCGCAGATCATCGCCATGGACGAGCTGGGGGCGGCGGAGGGCGAGGCGGTGCTGCGGGCGGCGGACAGCGGCGTTTCGGTGTGGGCCAGTCTGCACTGCGCTTCGCCGGAGGAATTGGCCAGAAAGCCCTTTCCCCGGCAGGTATTCCGGCGCGGCGTGCTCATCCGCCGGGAGGGCGGGAAACGGATCTACAGGGAGGTGGATATCCCATGGTAAAGGCGCTGGGCGCACTGCTGGTGGTAAGCTGCTGCACCCTGCTGGGTCTGGTGACGGTGGGCCGGTCCAATCAGCGTCTCCGCTCCCTGGGGAGCCTGCTGGCAGCTCTGGATCAGATGAAGGCGGAACTGGAAGGCTTTCTCCCTCCCCTGCCGGATCTGCTGGGAACCCTGCGGCTCCGGGCGGAACAGCCGGCGGCGGAATTCCTCTCCCAGGTGATGTGGCTGACGGAGAAAAAGCATCTCCCCGTCCGGGACGCCTGGGAACGGGCGGCGGAGGAAACGGAGTCCCTTTGTCTGCGGCCGGAGGAGACGAAGGCCCTGTCCGCCCTGGGAGAAGTTCTGGGCCGCTACGATGCGGAGACCCAATGCGCGGCCGTGGAACGGGCCAGGCAGAGGCTGGCTCTGTTCCGGGAACTGGAGGAAAAGGACCGGGCCCGAAAGAACCGGCTCAGCGCCGCTCTGGGCGCCGGGGCGGGGATCACCCTGGCCATTCTGCTGCTTTGAGGATACGTCATGGATATCGACCTGATTTTCAAGATCGCGGCGGTGGGGATCATCGTCACGGTGCTGAACCTGCTCCTCACCCGCTCCGGAAGGGACGAACAGGCGCTGATGGTGACCATCGCGGGACTGATCACGGTCCTCCTGCTCCTGGTGCGGGAGATCAGCGCCCTCTTTGACCTGGTCCGCACCCTTTTCGGTTTCTGACGATGGAGCTGGTTTGGAAGGCAGCCGCCCTGGCGGTGGCCGCCGCGCTGCTGGGCCTGCTGCTGCAGAAGGCGGAGCCCGTCCATGCTCTTCTCCTGGGCCTGGCTGCCGCCGGAGCGGTCCTGACCCTGACCCTGGGCCTCTTCCGGGAACTGCGGGACGTCTTTGGGGACCTGTGCCGGGAGGCGGGGATCGGCGCTGCCCTCACCCTGCCTGTCCTGAAAAGCCTGGGGATCACGGTGGTGGGCCGCAGTTCAGCGGAGCTCTGCCGGGATGCGGGCCAGTCCGCCGCCGCCTCCGCCCTGGAGACCTGCACGGCTGCCGCCGCGCTGTATGCGGCTATCCCCCTGGTGAAGCTGACTGTCTCCCTGTTCTCCTTCGGAACGTGAGGCGGCTGTTTCTTTTTCTGCTGCTGGCCCTCCTGCTGGCCGTGCCGGTCCGGGGGGAGGGAGAGCGGGAGGCCCTGGAGGAGGCACTGGGCGTGGAGGCGGTGGAGGAGGCCGCTTCCGCCCTGGAAGACGCCGACCCGGGCGCCCTGGAAGATCTGGACCTCTCCCGCGCACTTCCGGAGGTCCTTTCCCGCGTCCCTGTCGGCGGTCTTGTCCGGGAGGCAGTCCGGGAAGCCGCGGGGGTGCTGCTCATCCTCCTGTGCTGCGCAGGGGTGGACAGCGTCTTCTCCCTCACGGAATCCCAGCTCAGCGCGCTGAATCTGGCGGGGGCCGCTGCCGTCAGCCTCCTGCTGGCCGGGCGTCAGGAAAGCCTGATCGCCCAGGGCTTTTCCGCCGTCACCAAGGCGCTGGATTTCGGCAATGTGCTTCTTCCGGTGCTCACCGCCTCCGCCGCGGCGGTGGGACAGGCCGTCTCCGCCGGGGCAAAATACGCCGCGGCGGCACTGTTCCTGAACGTGCTGATGAACGCCCTGCAGCTGCTGGCCGCTCCGGTGATCCGGCTGTTCTTCGCCGCCTCTGCGGTGGAAGCGGCCTCCGGCAGCGGGTCGGTGACCGCCGGGGTGAATTTCCTCCGCTGGCTGATCGGCGCCATGCTCACCTGCCTGATGCTGGCCTTCACTCTGTATATCACCCTGACCTCCCTGGCGGCGGGTTCCGCGGACGCCGCGGTGCTGAAATCCGCAAAAACCGCGGTGAGCGCATCCATCCCGGTGGTGGGCGGCATCGCGGCGGACGCGGCAGGTTCCATCCTGGCTGCGGCGGGAGCCATCCGGGCCAGCCTCGGGACATACGGGATCGCCGCCATTCTGGGTCTGCTGCTACCCCCCTTTCTGCGGGCGGGAGCGGGTTTCATGATCTACCGGGCTGCCGCTGCCCTCACCGCAGACCTGGCCCCCGGCCGGCTGTCCGTGCTGGCCCGGCGCTGCTCGGATACCCTGGGGCTGCTGCTGGGCTGCCTGGGGGCCTGCGGACTCATGCTGTTTTTCTCGATTTACGCCATGATGGGAGTGTGGAGCGGATGATCGAAAGCCTGGAAAGCTGGGTGCGGGCGCTGGCAGCGGCAGGGCTGTTCACCGGCGCGGTGCTCTCCCTGGCCCCGGGGGGCAGGTCCGGGAAGGTCCTGCGTCTGGTCTGCGCCCTTCTGCTCCTGGCGGTGCTCCTCTCTCCCCTGTGGCGGCTGGATTACGACGCCTATGCGGAGGAGCTGAGCCGCCAGCGGCTCCTGGGACTGGACCTGAGCGCGAAGGGAGAGGCGGAATCCCTGCGTTTGCTGGGAAGCGTCATACAGCAGCGGACCGAAGCGTATATATTGGATCAGGCGGCTGCCCTGGGGATCCGACCCGCCCGGGTCAAAGTGACCCTGGCCGCCGGGGAGGAGGTCCCCTACCCATGGGGCTCGGAGGTATGGCTGGAGGGAGAAGCGACCGGAAAGGAAGCATTGGGGGAAATCCTGGAGGGAGAACTGGGGATTCCGCCCCGGAGGCAGATCTGGCATGTGGATAACCGGGATGAAAACTGACTCCGGCA
>CAMZJG010000151.1 GCA_947307505.1 uncultured Clostridia bacterium
TCTTCCGCGGAAAGGCCCATCGGGTTTTTCGTTATGTGCGGCATGACCGCACGCATCGCCCGCAGCGGATCGATATCCGGCTCGCAGGTCAGGGTGCTGCCGTTGTCAAACAGGATCATTTGGGGAACGGTCATTCTTATCTCCCTCCGTCGTCTGCGCTGCCCGGGAAGTGCCGGTCCAGGATCACATGATTCGTCGCCGTTTTTCCGAAGCAATTCTGCAAGGTTATGTATCCTCCGGTCCGGCTTTGCCGTACCCGTCATATTCGAGGCAGAGCATGGTCAGATCGTCGAACTGCTCCGCGTCCTTCACAAAGCGGTCGGTAGCCCGGCGCACGTTCTCCAGGATCGACCGGGGCGGCGCCCCGGGGTCTTCGTTCAGCGCCTCCAGCATCCGCTCGGTGCCGAACATGGCGTTTTCCGCGTCCGTCGCCTCCGGCACTCCGTCGGTGTAGAGGAAGAGCTTGTCTCCCGGCTCCAGCCGGATCTCGTATTCCTTGTATTTCATGCCGGGCATCCCGCCGATGACAAAGCCATGCTTGTCCTTCAGCAGACTGAAGCGCCCCTCCTTCATCACCGCGGGGTATTCGTGTCCGGCGTTTGCCGCCGTGATCCGTCCGCTGCTGATCTCCAGGATACCCACCCAAACCGTGACGAACATCTCCTCCTGGTTGCCGGAACAGAGGGCTTCGTTGGTCTTGACCAGAATCTCCGCCGGGGACTGGCCCAGCATGGCGCAGCTCTGGAGGATGACCTTGGAGATCATCATGAAGAGGGCGGCGGGGATGCCCTTGCCTGAAACGTCTGCCATCACCATGCAGAGATGATCGTCGTCGATCAGGAAGAAGTCGTAAAAATCGCCGCCCACCTCCCTGGCCGGGTCCATGGAGGCATAGATGCTGAATTCCTTCCGATCCGGGAAGGGCGGGAACTCATGGGGGAGCATGCTTCCCTGGATGCGGTTGGCCATATGCAACTCCGTGCTGATCCGCTCCCTCTCTTTTTCCTCCAGGTGCTTCTTTTCCAGACTGCGGATGCGCGCCCGCAGATACATGCGGAAACCGACCACCAGGCAGGCCAGCGCGAACAGCCCCGCCAGGATATAGAACCAGCTCTCCTCATAGAAGGCTTTTTCCTTGAGGATCTGCACGGAGAGGGTCTTGCTGCCCTGGCCCAGGGAGTCCTTCAGCTCCAGCACGAAGCGGTAGGTGCCGCCCGGCAGGTTCGTATAATCCGCAGGGGCGAGCTCGCTGCGAAGCAGGGTGGTCGCCTCCCGGTCAAAGCCCTCCAGCTGATAGCTCACCTGGGGGTCCACCAGAGAGTAATTGAAAACATAGCTGAACACCTTCAGCTTTCGGACCTTGTTTCCCACCTTGAAGTTTCCCTCGGCATCGGGATATACCCGGATCCCGTCGGCCTCGATATAGGGGATCACCGCTTTCAAGTCGCTGACGTTGACCAGCGGCTCGTCGATATTCACCCTCGTCACCCCGGATTTACCGGGGATGTAGAGGTCCCCGTCATCCGTCAGCTCACTGTAGGAATTGGCGGTGGTGATGCAGGGGAGCCCGTTTGCCATGCCATAGTGGATGGGGTCGAAGGCCCGGTCGGCCAGCATATCCTCCGTGGCGGCGACGTAGATGCCGTCGCTGCTCAGGACCCACATCTCATCCGCGCTGTTCTGATACAGGTCGAAATTGTTGGCGTAAGGGAAGGAACTCACCGTCGTCACCCGGTAGTCTGATGTCATATACGAGATGGAATTGCTGGTGACGAGCCAGAGGAGCTCTCTGCTCTCGTCCGGCTTGACGCGCATGATGATATCGGAGCTGAGGCCCTCCTCCTTTCCCATGTGGGAAACGCCGTTTTCGCCGATGATGAAAAGCCCGCCGCCGTCCGTACCCAGGATGATGTCGCCGCCGAAGCCGCAGGCTACCGTCAGGCTCTCGGAGTTGGCGATGCCCTCCTCTGTGCTGTAGGAGCCCGTCACCCGGTCCCCTTCGATCACGTTCACGCCGCCCGTCAGCGCCACCAGGATCGCCCCGTCCTCCCGTTCGCAGACGGCACGGGGCGTGTCGGATAGAAGTCCGTCCTCCACGGTGAAGGCCGTCAGCTCGCCCCGATCATAGCGGAGCAAACCGCGAGTCCGCCAGGTGGAGAGCCAGAGCCGCCCCCGGCTGTCCCGGATGATGGAGCGGATGCGGCAGCCGTCCAGGAACTCCAGCAGATCCCGGACTCCCAGATCGGCGCCGGAGGCCGTGACCGCTTTCGTCAGGGGAAGGCTGGAGACGACGCCCGAAGGGTCCGCCACCTTCAGCCCCGTGTCCGTGGCGATGAACAGCTGCTCTCCGTACATGCAGGTGGAGTTGACCACTTCCTCTTCCAGTCCGCAGCGCTCGAAAACATCCAGGAAGCGGTTGGGCACGATCTTCATCACGCCCTGGCGGGAGGAGGTGAACCAGAGATTCCCCTCATAGTCGGTCATGACATGGCCGACGGAATTGTTCATGGGGACGCCGTCCAGCTTGTGGAAGCCGTCCTCTTTCAGAACGCCGATGCCGTTCCGGGTGCATATCCACAGATCTCCGCCGATGGACTCCATCTGCTGCACATAGGCCAGAGGCGAGATATCAAAAAACTCAGCCTCTTTAAAGTTGTCCTCTGGCTTCCCATGGCAGATCTGGGAGATGCCGGCTTCCAGGTAGAGATAACCGGGGTGATCCGGATCCGGAAGGAGACAGCCGGGGTTGGAGATGCTGCATATCTCATGGGAAAGATAGCTGACGACCTCCCCCTCCTTCAGCGTGAAGACGTCTCCGGCTTCGGTAAGACCGTAGAGCAGCCCGTCGGCCCCTGTGCGCAGGTCATAGATATAGGTGTCCGCCAGCCGGGAATCCTTCAAGGACAGGATCTGCATGTTTTGGTCAACCATGTCGACGCCTCCGGCGGAGGCCACGTAAATGAGCCCGCTCTCGTCCTCCGCAACGACGCGGATGTTGTCAGCCTTCAGGCCGTCCTTTTGGTCCCAATGGCGGAACTGCCCCTTCTCCATCACCACCAGGCCGCTGTCAGTGGTACCGATCCAGAGGCGGTCCAAGTGGTCCACGAAGAGGCATTTCACGCCGGCGATCCCCGTGGAGGGGTCTACCCGCTCAAAGGAATTGCCGTCGTACCGGATGAGACCGGAGTAGCTACCGATCCAAATAAAGCCCTCGCTGGTCTGCGCAATGGCATTGGATTCCGAGGTGGGCAGACCGCTTACGTTATCATACAGCACTGCCGAGAAGCCCTCGCTGTGGCCGATGGGGTCCACGGCAGCTTCCCCGTTGAGGCTGCCGGAGGCGTTCACCGCCCGCCCATAGGCTCCTGTAGAGTCAGCGGAGACCGCCGCTGTTACAAGGAGAAGGGCCAGCATCAGGCAGACAAGCCCCCGGAGGCATCCTCCGTGCATCATCGTTTGTCTCTTTTTCCGATTTTCAGGCATGCTGCTTCACCTCGGCGTTGTTTCGGAAGAACTAAGGGGGCCGAATCGATCGATCCCATTTCTTCTCCCTGACGTACATATTCAAATCGGCATGATCCTGCCATGCTTTTCAAGCGTCTGTCTTCTCAGCGTATCCACTTATCTGCCGCGGTCGGCCGGTCATAGCCCCAGTCCTCGTCTGCGGCATGAACAACCAGATCGAATCCGTTCTTGATGAGGACTCTGGCAGACGCCTGATTTTCGATCATGGTGCTGGCTGTAATGATCTCAATATCCGTCTCGTTATACAGATAGTCGATCATGATCCCCAGCGCCTCGGTCGCGATCCC
>CAMZJG010000152.1 GCA_947307505.1 uncultured Clostridia bacterium
GGAAACGCCCGTAGAACAGGTCGAAGAGATCCTCCCCGTCCCGGACGAATTCCGGGGTGCCGAAAATGGCAAAAAACTGGGCGTACCCTCCCAGGGAGAGGCCCCGTTCCAGGTCCACATGCAGGGAATTGCGGTACAGCGCCCCGGCGGGCTGACGGGAAAACCGCAGCGCCAGGAGGGTATCGCAGTGTCCGTCGAACAATTTCATATCAGAATGCCTCCGAGATCAGATTCAGCCTTTCGATCCGGCCGCTCTCCCGGTCCAGATAGACCTCCACCACGTCGAAGCGGCAGGGGGGATCCTCCAGCCCGTTTTCCGCCAGCCAGCTCTCCGCCGCCAGCCGCAGCTTCCGCTGCTTGGCCGGGGTGACGTACTCCGCCGCCGGGGCGTAGCCTCCGGTCCGCCGGAGTTTTACCTCCACGAAGACGAATTCCCCGCCGTCCCGGGCGATGATGTCCACTTCCCCCAGACGGCAGCGGTAATTCATGGCCAGGATCTTCCACCGTTTCTTCCGGAGCCAGTCGGCGGCGGCAGCCTCCCCCATGGCTCCCAGCAGCTGGGTCTTCATTTCTCCAGCCCCTTCAAAAAGCTCAGCCGGTGGATTGGGCAGGGTCCCAACTCCGCCAGAGCGGCGTAATGGGCCTTTGTCCCGTACCCCTTATGTTTGGCAAAGCCGTAACCGGGATACTGCCGGTCGTATTCCAGCATGAGCCGGTCCCGGCTCACCTTGGCCAGGATGGAGGCGGCGGCGATGCAGTCGTATTTCCCGTCTCCCCCCACCACGCAGCGCACCGGGACCGGCAGCTGCGGCGGGCGGTTCCCGTCCACAAAGGCATAGTCCGGCGCCCGGTCCAGCTGACCGAAGGCCCGGCCCATAGCCTGAAAGGTAGCCTGCAGGATGTTGATCCGATCGATCTCCTTCTCATCCGCCCAGCCGACGCCCCAGGCGACGGCCGTTTCCAGGATGCGGTCGAACAGCGCATCCCGGGCTTTGGAGCTGAGCTTCTTGGAATCGTTCAGACCGGGGAGTTCGTACTCCTCCGGGAGGATCACGGCGGCGGCGCACACCGGTCCCGCCAAAGGGCCCCGGCCCGCCTCGTCGATCCCGCATACCAGACCGTATTCCCCTTCCGGCTTCAGCATTCCGGTTCCTCCAGGGTGATCCTGCCCAGGCTTCCCGCCTGGAATTCATCCAGCAGCACCCGGCTCATCCGTTCCAGATCCGTCTCTCCCCCGGAGACCAGGAATCCCCGCTTCCGGGCGGCGGCTTCCAGGAGGGCGGGGCCGTCCAGCCCCTCTGTATCCCCCAGCTTGTACCGGGCCCGGAACAGCTCCCGGTATTCCCGGTTCAGCAGCTCCGCCAGGCGCAGGGCCAGGGCCTCCTGGTCCAGGATCTCCTCCTTCACCGCCCCGGTGAAGGCCAGGTGTTCCCCCACCGCGGGATCCTCGAACCGGGGCCAGAGGACGCCGGGGGTATCCAGGAGCTCCAGGCTCCGGTCCACCGTGATCCACTGTCTTCCCTTGGTCACGCCGGGCTTGTTCCCCGCCGCGGCGGCTTTGCGTCCTGCGGCCTTGTTGATGAAGGTGGATTTCCCCACGTTGGGGATGCCCACCACCATGGCCCGGATGGGACGGCTGGCCTGGCCCTTTGCCGCCAGACGCTCCAGCTTTTCCTTCAGCAGACTGCGCATGGCCCCGGGGAGCTTCTCCACGCCCTTTCCTCCCCGGCTGTCCGCCGCCAGGGCGGCGACGCCGGAGGCGCGGTAATACCGCAGCCAGCGCTCCGTGGCCGCGGGATCCGCCAGATCCGCGCGATTCAGCAGCACCAGCCTGGGTTTCTGCCCCAGCACCTCATCCAGCGCCGGGTTCCGACTGGACCGGGGGATGCGGGCGTCCGTCAGCTCGATCACCGCGTCCACCAGCTTCAGGTCCCCCTCCATGGCCCGCAGGGCCTTGGTCATATGCCCGGGGAACCAGTTTACGTTCACCTGATCCCTGTCAGCCACTGCTTTTCCCTCCGGCCAGGAAGGTCAGGGGCCAGATGCGGAACAGCACCTTTCCCAGCACGCAGCGGGTGTCGATCTGTCCGATGCGGCTGCTGCGGCTGTCCGTACTCTCGTTCCGGTTGTCCCCCATGCAGAAGATGCATCCTTCCTTCACGGTGACGGGACCGGTCATATCCAGCTCCCGGTGGGTGAGTTCCCGGATATAGGGTTCATCCAGCACTTCGCCGTCCACGGTGACGACGCCCTTCGAAAAATCGATCTCCACCGTCTGTCCCTCCGTGGCGATGACCCGCTTCACCAGGCTGTCGTCCCCGTAGCTGCGCTGGGTGAACACCACGATATCCCCCTGCTTCGGGGCGGTGCCAAACCGGCTGATCACGACCCGTTCCCCGTCATACAGGGTGGGATTCATGCTGCCCCCGTCCACAGTCACGACCCGCACCACGAACAGGAAGAGCAGGATGCAGATGACGATGGCGCTGACGATGCTCTCCAGCCAATCGTACGCGCCGCTGAGAAACGAGGGCTTCTTCTCCGTATCCTTGATTTCTTCCATGGCTTCTCGCCTCCTGCATGATCCGCATTGAACAATTCATTGCAATGAAAGCAAAAGGGGGCGCCGTAAGCACCCCCTTGCATTCGATTACAGTTTTTCCTTGACCTTTGCCTTCTTGCCGACTCTGTCCCGCAGGTAATGGAGCTTCGCCCGGCGGACCTTGCCGCGGCGGACGGTCTCGATGGACGCGATATTGGGGGAGTGGATCGGGAAGACTTTTTCGTAGCCCACGTTGTAGGCCACGCGGCGGACGGTGATGGTCTCGTTGATGCCGCCGTGCTTCCGGGCGATCACGATGCCCTCAAACACCTGAATCCGCTCCCGGTTGCCTTCCTTTACCTTAAGGGAAACGCGGACCGTATCGCCCACGTTGATCTCAGGCAGCTCCGGCTTCAGATACTGATCGGAGAGCGCTTTTACCAGATCCATGATTTGTTTTCCTCCTTTCAGAGCAGGTGTTCGTACCGCGTCTGACGGCATAGGACCACCCTTATCCAAGCTGCAAGCACGCTTGCAGACTGAGGGATTTTACCATAGTCTCCCGGGAAATGCAAGCATTTTTTACGCAAATTCCTTCATTTCTCCGTCGTACAGGGCAATGCGGCGGCATTTCCGGGGCGGGACCAGGCCGCAGGCCTCCAAGGCCCGGGAAACGTCTCCCGTATTCACCGTAGGTTCCGCCGCCCGGATGCGCAGGCGAAGGGTCTCCCCCTCCCTGCCCAGCACCCGCACATGGGGGGCGATATCCAGGGGATTCAGGCCCCGCTTGGTCTTCTTTTCCACCACCAGGGGATTTCCCGCCCGGAGGAGGCTATCCGCTTCGGCGCAGTCCCGCTCGAAGATCAGCTCCCAGTCCGCCCAGGCGATCTTCCCCGCCCCCAGCACGGGTTCTCCGGCGTCCAGCACCCGCAGGCCCTCCGGCAGCGCCGGGTTCAGGGCGGCAGGCAGGTCCGGCGGACCGGAAAGGATCTGCACATCCAGCACCTCGCACACGCTTTCACACCCAAGCTGCAGGGGGGCGGCGATGCTCATCTTCGGATGGGGGTTGAAGCCTTCTGAATGCTTGACGGCGATCCCCGCCCGGACGAAGGCCCGCTGGAAAGTGCGGAGGACGTCCAGATGGGAGAGGTAGGCGGCCTTTCCCGTTTTCTCGAAGCGCAGGCGCAGCTCAGGCATCGCACTTCCCTCCCTTCAGCAGGGACGCGGCTCCGCAGCCCAGGCACTGCTGCCGGCAGTCCG
>CAMZJG010000153.1 GCA_947307505.1 uncultured Clostridia bacterium
GCATCCGCAAATCCTTCGGGGAGCTGTCGGTGCTGAAAGATATCTCCCTCTCCGTGGAGGAGGGGGAAGTGGTGGCGATCATCGGCCCCTCCGGATCCGGCAAGAGTACCTTGCTGCGCTGCGCCACCCTCCTGGAAACGGTGGACGGAGGCAGCATCACCTATCTGGACCAGCCCGTCGCCTGGGAGGAGAACGGCGCCGCCGTGTACGCCCCGCCTAGGGAGCTGCGGGAGGTGCGCCAGGTCTTTGGCCTGGTATTCCAGAATTTCAATCTTTTCCCTCATTTCTCCGTACTCCGGAATATCATGGACGCCCCCATGAAGGTACAGAAACGTCCCGGGGCGGAAGTGGAGCAGGAGGCGCGGGACCTGCTGAAAAAGATGGGCCTGGAGGGCAGGGAGGACGCCTATCCCTTCCAGCTTTCCGGCGGCCAGCAGCAGCGGGTGGCCATCGCCCGGGCCCTGGCCATGAATCCGAAGCTCCTGTTTTTCGATGAGCCCACCAGCGCCCTGGACCCGGAGCTCACCGGGGAGGTGCTGCGGGTCATCCGCCGTCTGGCGGAGGAAAAGATGACCATGGTGATCGTCACCCATGAGATGGGCTTTGCCCGCCAGGTGGCGGACCGGGTGATCTTTATGGACAAGGGGGTCATCGTGGAGCAGGGCGGACCGGAGATCATCGACCATCCCGTCCATGCCCGGACACGGGCATTCCTGAACAAGCTGGAGGGGGAAACGACATGAAGCGGGTGGAATACGATTCCCTGGGCCCGGTGGAGGTGGACGCGGAGCGCCTCTGGGGCCCCCAGACCCAGCGGAGTCTGGAGAATTTCCCCATCGGGGAGGAAAAGATGCCCCGGGAGCTGATCCGGGCCTTTGCCATTCTGAAAAAAGCCGCGGCGGAGACCAACGTCCGCCTGGGCGTCCTGGACGGGGAAAAGGGCAGGATCATCGCCGCCGTCTGCGACGAGATCCTGGCCGGGAAGCTGGATGGGGAATTCCCCCTGGCCGTCTGGCAGACAGGCAGCGGGACCCAGACCAACATGAACCTGAACGAAGTCATCGCGGGCCGGGGCAATGCCCTGGCGGGGAAGAAGCTCCTGCACCCCAACGACGATGTGAACAAGTCCCAGAGCTCCAACGATACCTTCCCGTCGGCCATGCGCATCGCCACGGTCTGCGCGCTGCAGGAGGGGCTGCTTCCCGCCCTGGAGAGGCTGGCGGCGGAGTTCCGGGCTCTGGAGGAGCGGTACCCGGACCTGATCACCCTGGGCCGGACCCACCTGCAGGACGCGGTGCCCCTGCGCTTCAGCCAGATGGTCAGCGGCTGGCGCACCGCCCTGGAGACGGACGGGGAAGCCATCCGGGCAGCGCTGGAGAATCTGCGGCTCCTGCCCCTGGGGGGCACCGCCGTGGGTACCGGGCTGAACGCCCCCAAAGGCTTCGACGTCCTCTCCGCGGAGCGGGCGGCGGAGCTCACGGGGATCGGTTTCCGCACCGGGGAGAACAAATTCCGCCTGCTCAGCAGCCTGGGGGACTTCGCCTCCTGCCACGGGACCCTGAAGGCCCTGGCAGCGGACCTGATGAAGATCGCCAACGACCTGCGCTGGCTGGCCTCCGGCCCCCGCTGCGGCTTGGGGGAGCTGGAGCTTCCCGCCAACGAACCCGGCAGCTCCATCATGCCCGGGAAGGTGAACCCCACCCAGTGCGAAGCCCTCACCATGGCGGCCGTGCGGGTCATGGGAAACGATACTGCCGTGTCCCTGGCCGCCAGCCAGGGGAACTTCCAGCTGAACGTCTTCCTGCCGGTGACGGCTTACAGTTTCCTCCAATCCGTCCGGCTCCTGGGGGACGCCATGGAGTCCTTCCGCCTCCGCTGCGTCAGCGGGCTGAAGCCCAGGCCGGAGGTGATGGAGGAGCATCTCAGCCGGAGCCTCATGAACGTCACCGCTCTGAGCCCCGCCATCGGCTACGATCGGGCGGCGGAGGTGGCCAAGACCGCCTACCGGGAGGGGATCACCCTGGCCCAGGCGGCGGAGAAGCTGGGATATCTTTCCCGGGCGGAAGCGGAAAAACTGCTGGACCCGAGGAAAATGGTGTAGTATACTGTCGCCGGACTCCCCCGGGGGTCCGGCGAAACAACTGATACAGGATGGGAGCGATCCGTGATGGATATCAATCAGGCAGCCCTGGAAGCCCATGCCCGCTGGCGCGGCAAGCTGGATATTGCCCCGAAAATGGCCCTGGATACGCCCGAGGCCCTGAGCCTGGCCTACACTCCGGGGGTGGCCGCCCCCTGTCTGGCCATCCGGGAGGATCCGGAAAAGAGCTACAGCCTCACCGGCCGGTGGAACACCGTGGCGGTGGTGACGGACGGCACCGCCGTCCTGGGCCTGGGGGACATCGGCCCGGAGGCCGCCATGCCGGTGATGGAGGGCAAATGCGCCCTGTTCAAAGCCTTCGGCGGGGTGGACGCCGTGCCCCTCTGCGTCCGTTCCAAGGATCCGGAGGAGATCATCCGCACCGTGGAGCTGCTCCAGGGGAACTTTGGCGGGATCAATCTGGAGGATATCTCCGCGCCCCGCTGCTTCCGCATCGAGCGGGAGCTCCAGGAACGCTGCTCCATCCCCATTTTTCATGATGATCAGCATGGCACCGCCGTGGTGGTGCTGGCCGCCCTGCGAAACGCCCTGACCCTGGCGGGGAAAGAAATGAAGAATATCCGCGTCGCCATCAGCGGCGCGGGGGCCGCGGGGAACGCCATCGCCCGGCTGCTGAAGGCGGCAGGGGCGGGCCAGGTGCTGGTCTGCGACCGCCGGGGCATCCTGGCTCCCGGCCGGGAGAAGATGGACGAGGCCAAGGTCGAGCTGGCAGACCTCACCAATCCCGAGGGGGAGAAGGGCGGTCTGGCCGACGCGCTCCGGGGAGCGGACGTGTTCGTGGGCGTCTCCGGTCCCGGCATCGTGACGAAGGAAATGATCGCCGGGATGGGAAAGAAGAGCATCGTTTTCGCCTGCGCCAATCCGGTGCCGGAGATCTTCCCGGCGGAAGCCATGGCGGCGGGGGCCTATCTCTGCGCCACGGGGCGCAGCGACCTGCCCAATCAGCTGAATAATGTCCTGGCCTTCCCCGGCATCTTCCGGGGGGCACTGGACGCCCGGGCGCCGCGGATCACGGAGGCCATGAAGCTGGCTGCCTCCGACGCATTGGCCTCCCTCCCTCAGCAGGATGGGCTCAACGAGGAGAACATCCTTCCCAAGCCCTTCGATCCCCGGGTCCGCCCCGCCGTCGCCGCAGCCGTCGCGGCGGCAGCCGGGAAATAAACCGAGTATCGTTTCTTTGCCCCGCGCCATCCTGGCGCGGGTTTTTTGTGCTCGACGCTTTTTCTTGACACGAAGAATGACATATGTTATTCTTGACTTACGAATGACGAATGTTATTGTTGGAGGACATCATGGAAAAGAATTGGCGTATTTCGGATTCGGAGTGGCTGGTGCTCCGCTGCCTGTGGAAGAGATCCCCGCTGGAGATCAAGGAGATCCAGGGGATGCTGCAGGCGGAAACGGGCTGGACCGGGAACATGGTCCGCAGCCTGGTGGTGCGGCTCCTGGATAAGGGAGCCATCGGGGCGGAGACCCAGGACCGGTATTTCCGCTATTATCCCATTGCGGCGGAGGAGGAGTGCATCCGGCAGGAGACCCGTTCCTTTGTGGACCGGGTGTTCGAGGGGAGCGTTTCCAAGCTCTTCGCGGCCTTTGCCGGGAGCGGGAAGCTCAGCGAAAA
>CAMZJG010000154.1 GCA_947307505.1 uncultured Clostridia bacterium
GAGGCACGTATTCCACCTCCACCCGGTACCCGTCCACCATGGCGTACAGCTGGGACGCTTTGCCTATCTGGTCGGCTGTCAGGTATTCCGTACGGATGCGGGCGGAGCCATCCGCAGCCAGCCAGATGAGGGCGTTGTTGGCCATGGCATAGCTGCCCTCCGCTGCGGCGCAGTAGACGATCGTTCCGTCGCAGGGGGCGGTGAGGATGCCGGCGCTGACCTGCTTTTCCAGTTCCTCCACATTCCTTACCATGTCCGCACGGCTCAGCTCCCAAAGGGCTTCAAACTCCTCCAGCTGGTTCTCCTGTTCCGCGATCTGGGATTCCTTCAGTTTTCTGGTGGTGGAGGAGGCGCCGTAATTCTTCAGTTCCTCCAACTCCAAACGGGCGATATCCAGCTGCAGTTCCCGTTTTTTCCGGTTCAGTTCATGCTCGGTTTCCGAATACTCCAGCTGTTCCCTGGCAGAATCCAGGGCCGATTCCAGGGAAACGGTGTTCAGTCTGGCAACGACCTGACCGGCTTTCACCTGGCTTCCCACGCTCACCAGTACATCAGTGATGAGACCGGCGTCGGTGAAGGAAAGCTCGAGCACCTCCGGCAGGACAAGGCCGCTGTAGGTCTGGACTCTTTCGATACTGCCCCGGGTCACGGTGACGATATCCTGCTCCATGCCCGCAGGCTCCCGCAGAGGCGGCGCCTGCATCTCCTCCGATCCGGCGCAGCCGGCGAGAAGCAGCGCAATCAGCAGGAAGAGGGCGACGATCGTGTTCCTTTTCATGCGCTTCGCTCCTAACTGACGATGACCGTATCGCCTTCGGAAAGGCCGTCGGTCACTTCGATGTACCAGCCGGCCAGAAGGCCGCAGCTGACGGGTTTTGCGTTTTTCAGGCCGTTTTCATCTTCACAATAAACATAGTACTGATCGCCTACGGTGAACACCGCCCGCTTGGGCAGGATCAGCACATCCTGACGACTGTCCAGCAGCAGCTCCACGGTACCACGGGAATTGTCCCCGGAGGGCGATTCCGGTCCCAGGAGCTTCAGGTAGATCGTCCGGTTGCCCCGGGAGTCCTCATAGTCATCCAGCCCCAGGGAAGCTGCCGACACCGACACGCAGGGATACTGCGCATCCCCGCAGGTGACTTCCACTTCCGTACCGGGCTTGAGCCATTGCCAGGCGTCCGTACTGCCGGTGAACATGGAGGAAGCGGTATCGGTGATGGTGGCGATCAGATCCGCCTTGGAGGAGGTCTCCCCCTCCCGGACGGTCTTGACGTAGGTCACGATCCCGTCGATCCCCGCGTACAGGCGCAGGCTCTCCAGTTCCGCTGAAAGCTCATCCCGCTTTTCCTGCCGGATGATCAGGGATTCCTGGTAATAGGCCAGATCGGCAGCCCGGGCGTCTGAAGCGGTGGTATTGTCCGCCTTCCGCAGGGCTTCCTGCTCCAGAGCCAGCTCCAGCGACTTTTCTGCGCTGCGCACCTGGATCTCCAGACGGGCGATCTCTTCCTCCGCTTGCCGCAGCTTTTCCTTGACGTCCCCAGCCTCCAGTTCCGCCACCAGGGTGCCGGCAGTAACTTCCTGACCGACGGTGACGAAGATCGTACCGTAGGGCTTATCTACCGTGGTGAATTTCAGGTTTTCCTGCCGGGTGGCGCTGAAGGTGCAGTTGAAGGTCTGCACCAGGGTCAGATCCCCCCGGGTCACCTGGGCGGTGATGTACTCCGCGCCGCTGTACGGCGTGACCAGAGGCAGTTCGGGGACCTCCGGCTCCGCAGGCAGAAGGAAGCACCCGGTAAGCCCCAGGAAACAGAGGACGGCCAGGGGGAGCGCGATCCATTTTCTCAACACAGCTCAACTCTCTTTTTGCTTGAAATAGGCAAGGATAAACAAATGAAAGTATACAATATCCGGCCCTGTTCGTCAACAGAAACAGGCGATTTCGCACAAATTGATACGCAGCAAACATTACCGGTGAGATCCGGGAAAAATCACCGGAGTACATGCGGCATAGGCGCTTCCACCGGGGAAAAACTATCGTTGATCTATGATATTTGACCTAGTCCTGAGGAAGCAGACGGCAATAATCGGAAAAATCCAGATTTCCCGCCCGCAGCGCGGCGGCGGCTCCGCATTCCAGATCGGTGAGCCAGTGGCAGCGGATATCCGCCCGGTCCAACGCCAGGCGCAGTTCCTCATCTCCCCCGTTCCAGATCACGGCAGCGGCAGGACTTCCTCCCGCCTTCCGCAACTGAGTCAGCTCCGGCAGATATGGCCTCAGCCCTTCGGAGGAGCCGAGGACGAGCACGGGACGGCGGGGCAGCGCTTCCGGAGCGAAGGGCAGATCCAGGAGGGCGGCCGTCTTCGCCCCCCAGGCGTCCCCCAGTACGGCTTCCGCTGCGGAATAATGCTCCCTTATCAGAGCGGCCAGGGCTGCCGTCAGTTCCCGTCGCAGCGCAGGATCCTCCCACGCTTTTTCCTCCGCCCAGCACAGAGGATCTTCCGCCCCGGGTTCCACCCGAAGCGCTCCGGCAGTCAGCAGCCGTTCCGCCAGAAGTTCCCGTTCCCTATGATCCATCGGTCTTCCTCCCTGATAAAAAAACGCTATTTACGATTTGTTCACATGAAATTCAAGCATCGTTCAAAAGCCGGTGTTAGGATACAGGCAATCAAAGGAAATCCAAACGCAAAATACAGATATTCAGGGAAATTTGCTCGAAGAGGTGTTTCATCATGAAAAAGAATAAAACCATTCGCACTGTGATCTGCGTATGTCTGATCGCTCTGCTCCTGATCGGCGGCGCAGCCTACGGCGCGGTCCGCTACGTGGACGGACGCATCCAGCAGCTGAACCAGGACAGGGTCGCCGATACGGGCGCCGTTTCCCCCGTTTCCATGGAGGCGGAGAGCCCCATCAGCCAGATGGCCAACCTGCAGCTGAATCCCCGGAGCGGAGAACTGCTTGATCCCACGGAGATCTATGAACTGGCTACCCAGCAGGTCGTGGGCATCTCCACGGAGGTCACTTCCCCCAACGCCTTCGGCCAGATGGTCACCGGCGCAATCTCCGGCACCGGTTTCATCATCAGCAGCGACGGCTACATTCTTACCAACAACCATGTGGTGGAAAAAGCCTACAAAGAAAACTTGAAGGTCACCGTCATGCTCTACGACGGAACCGAATACGAAGCGGAGATCATCGGCGTGGAGGGCGACAACAACGATATCGCCGTCCTGAAGATCGACGCCTCCGGTCTGAATGCCGCCACCCTGGGCAACAGCGACGACATGAAAGTGGGCGAAAGCATCTATCTGGTGGGCAATCCCCTGGGTGAGCTGACCTACACCATGACAGCGGGCATCGTCAGCGCCCTGGACCGGGAGATCGCCGCGGAACAGGACGCCAGCGTGAATATGTTCCAGCTGGATGCCGCGGTGAACAGCGGCAACTCCGGCGGCCCGGTGTACAACAGCCGCGGCCAGGTGGTGGGCGTAGTCACTGCCAAGTATAAGTCCACCGGCGTGGAGGGCCTCGGTTTCGCCATTCCCATCAACGACGCCGCCGAGATCGCAGACGAGATCATCGACCACGGCTATGTAACCGGCAAGCCCTATTTCGGCATCATGGTCAAAACCATGACCGAGCAGTATGCCGCCTATTACAACAGCGTTCCCGGCGTCTATGTATACAGCGTTGACGCGGGCAGCTGCGCCGCCGCCGCAGGCATCCGCCAGGGTGACGTGATCACGAAGCTGGGCGACGAGGAGATCAAGACCAA
>CAMZJG010000155.1 GCA_947307505.1 uncultured Clostridia bacterium
TCCTGCGGGAGCTGCTGGTCACCTTTGAGGCCAGGACGCCCCGTTTCCGCAAATAAAAGGATTGAGGTGACGTGAACGATGGCAAGATTTGATCGGGTGCTTCTGTTCCTGCTGGACAGCGTGGGCGTGGGTCAGCTGCCGGATGCGACGGCCTACGGCGACGCGGGAGCCGCCACGGTGCAGCACACCCTGGAATACGATCCGAACCTGACCCTCCCCAATCTGGAGCGGCTGGGCCTGTTCTCTCTCCCCGGACTGGAGGGCTTCTCCACCGGGATCCGCCCCGTGGGCCGCTTCGGCAAATGCCTGGAGGTCTCCGCAGGGAAAGACTCCATCGTAGGCCATTGGGAGATCATGGGCTATCCCACCGCCCGGGCCTTCGACACCTTCCCCAACGGCTTTCCCCAGGACCTGATCCGGGCCTTCACCCGGGCCATCGGCCGGGAGGTGCTCTGCAATGAACTGGCCTCCGGCACAGAGCTGCTGGACCGGCTGGGGGAGGCCCATCTGCGCACGGGCCTGCCCATGGTATACACCTCTGTGGACAGCGTGTTTCAGATCGCCGCCCATGAGGAGATCGTTCCCCCGGAACTGCTGTATGACTGGTGCCGGGCGGCCAAGCGGGTATCCGAGGAGCTGGGCTACCATATCGGCCGGGTCATCGCCCGTCCCTTCGTGGGGGAGCCGGGGCATTTCGTACGCACGGCCAACCGGCATGACTTCGCCGCCCGCCCGGGGTTCACGGATCTGGACCGGCTGACGGAGGCGGGAGTGGAGATCCATTCCATCGGCAAGCCCGCGGATATTTTCCCGGAAACGCGCTTCACCTCCGTACGGCGCACCGGGAAGAACGCGGAAGGGATCGCCGCCGCCCGGGAAGCCCTGGAGGAGGGGAAGCGGGGGCTCATCTTCGTGAACCTGCTGGATTACGACCAGCTCTGGGGCCACCGCCGGGATGCGGCCGGATACAGCCGGGGACTGAAGGAGTTTGACGAAGCCCTGCCGGGGATCCTGGACCGGCTGGGGGACCGGGACCTGCTCATCGTCACCGCGGACCACGGCTGCGATCCCACCTTCAAAGGCACGGACCACACCCGGGAATACATCCCCTTCCTGATGCTGGGCCGGGGGATCGCCCCGGGAAGCATGGGCATCCGAAACACCTTTGCGGACGTGGGGGCCACGGCGTTGGAAGCCCTGGGGGCGGAAGTGCCGGAGGGACGAAAGAGCGCGCTGGATTAAGTTGAACAGGGAAAGCCGGGCCTGCCGTTTCGCGGCAGGCCCGGCTGTTTTACGCCCGCATCGGGGGCAATTCATTCTCCCCGTATGGCTTCGATCCGCTGGCTCAGGGTGGGGTGGGAGTAGTTCAGCTTCACCAGCAGGGGAGCGGGAGCCAGGTCCGAGAAGTTGGCCCGGGCCAGGGTCTTCAGGGCGGAGACCAGGGCCTCCCCGTATCCCTCCCTCACCGCCTGGGCGTCCGCCCGGTATTCCGCTCTGCGGGAGTGCCAGTTCACCAGAAGGCCGAACAGGGGAGAGATGAGCGCAAATTCCACCGTCATGATGAGCAGGAGGGCAAAGCCGTAATTCACCCCGGCGAAGCCGAAGTCCGGAAACAGAGCGGCAGAACGCAGGGTGAGCCAGGCCAGCACCGCCAGGACGGCGATCTGCAGAAAGCTCAGTGCCTGGTTTTTCAGAGTGTCCTTATGCAGCCCGTGGCCCAGCTCATGGGCGAACACGGCGCAGATCTCCTCCGGGGTCATGGCCTGCACCAGGGTATCGTACAGGACGATGGTCTTCATCCGTCCGAAGCCGGTGAAGTAGGCGTTGGTCTTGGAGGTGCGGCGGGAGGCGTCCATGATCTGGATGGCCCGGACCCTGTACCCGTGCTTTTCCAGCAGCCCCGTGAGCTTTTCCTTCAGCTCCCCCTCCTCCAAAGGGGTGAACTTGTTGAAGATGCGGCTGAGGAAGGGGTACAGGAAGGTGATCCCCAGGATCATCACCATCATCACGGCGGCGAAGACCAGGATGAGCCAATCCCCCAGGGACAGATGGAGGCCCATGAGCAGGGCGCCGATCCCCGTCATCACCACCAGGGAGATGAGGAAGCTCTTGACCTGATCCGCCCAGAAGGTCTTTCGGGAGGAACGGTTGAAGCCGTATTTCTCCTCGATCACCATGGTCCGGTAATACTCCGCGGGGATCTGGAGCAGGGAGGCCAGGGCGGAGAGCAGCAGCACGGAAAACAGCTGCAAAAACAGATCCTCCGGGAAGAGCCGGGCGAAGGCGGCGTAGGCGTTGAACAGGATCAGCAGGAAATCCGGGATGAAGCCCAGGGTATGGGAGACCAGGCTCAGACGGCAGGTCTCCCGGTGGTACTCCCGCCATTTGGCGTAGGTCTCGGGATCGTATACATCCCGCACGTTTTCCGGGAGGGGGTTGCTGCCGGAGCGCAGGTCGATCAGCCGCAGCAGAAGCCCATACAGGTACACCAGAGCCAGGATGACCAGGGCGATGGTCTTGTACATGGCGTCAGACCTCCAGCACCTGCTCCGTGAGCCAGCTCATGATGCCGTATTCATCGTGGTAGGTGGGCACCCAGGACATATGGTTCTGGGAGAACAGCTCCGGATAGGAGAGGTCCGGATCCGTGGCGATGCCGTATTTCTGCAGCTCCTCCGGGCTGTACAGGGTGAGATGGGCGTCCTGGTTCCCCGCGTCCCGCAGGGCCAGGATCCCGTCCACGATGTACTTGTGCCGGTAGATGGTGTGGTCCACATAGCTGGTGGCGATCCAGAGCTTGGCATGGACGAGACCCTTGAGGATGCCGAAGGTCTCCGGGGTCATGGTGGGACACACGGGCACCGCCGCGGCGAAGAGCCCCGCCCCCACGCTCATGGCCCGGAGCGTCCCCGCCCCGCCCATGGACATGCCGGTGACGTAGATCCGCCGGGGATCCACCCGGCCGTCCGCGATCATGCTCCGGATCAGGTCGCACACCTCCCCCAGGTACCGGCGGGACCAGCCGAAGTCCCCGTCCTGGTCGCTGCTCGCGAAGTCGATCTTCCCGATGCGGCCCACCATCATGGAGAAGTCCGGCTCCTGGGCCTGGGGAGCCAGAACGTAGAAATCCGGATACTTCTTCACAAAGTGGTTGCAGCTCAGATCCGCCGCGATCTGGGTGATATTGTCCGTGCCTCCATTGCCGCCCCCGTGGAGGAAGAGGATCATGGGCCTGGGAGAAGCGGCCTTGGGGGAGTACAGCCGGTACAGCACGTCTCCCTCTTTCCCGGGGGCGAAGTGCTCCAGCCCCTCGCAGCGTTCCTCGTCCATCTCCTTCCGGGTGTAGGCGTCCTTCCCGATGTACAGGGTCCAGTTGGAGCGGTAGTCGAATTCCTCCGCCGTGATCTTCAGCAGCTCGCCCCGCTTCTCCACCTTGGCGATGGGCACTTCGTAGGGCTCCCGTCCCCGGGGGGCCAGGGTGAGGCGCACGTCCTTCTTGGGGACGGCGGCGTGGGGAATGGAGAAGCCCTTGCCGGTCCAGCCCCGGTCCGGCACATAGGAATAGGCGATCTTTTTGGCCATGGGTGCATCCTCCTTATTCATTATCCTACCGAAATTGTACCATATCCCCGGCGCTTGTCAATCCGCCCGCCCCCGGGTATAATACGGCGGAAAGGGGCGGTACCATGAAAACCGGATTCATCCTGGAGGGCGGCGCCATGCGGGGCCTGTTCACCTGCGGCGTCATCGACGTGTTCCT
>CAMZJG010000156.1 GCA_947307505.1 uncultured Clostridia bacterium
AACGCTCCCATCAACGACCTGAGCCGGGGCTGCAACGCCTCCGAGGTCTACAAGATGGCCCTCATCACCGCGGCGCTCATCTGATAAAGCCGTAAACGCCTGCCGGGCGGGACCAGGATCGGTCCCGCCCGGCATTTTCATTCCGCTCCGGCGCATAGACATGCTCCGGGAGGGATGGCCATGGAATGGATAAGGGCGATCCGGGATACCCTGTGGGGGACGCCTATGCTGATCCTGCTGCTGGCCTGCGACCTGGGCATGACCCTATCCACCCGGGGGGTGCAGTTCCGCCGGCTGGGAAAGGCTCTGAGGCTGCCGCTGGGCGGAAAGAAAAACCATGCAGGAAAGTCGGAGGAACTGACCCCTTTTCAGTCCCTGACCGCAGCCCTGGCCGCCACTGTGGGCACCGGAAACATAGCCGGTGTCGCTGCCGCCGTCACCCTGGGAGGACCGGGGGCGCTGGCCTGGATGTGGGCGGCAGCCCTCCTGGGGATGGCGACCAAGTATGCGGAGGTGCTTCTGGCGGTGCGTACCCGACAGAGAAGCCCATCCGGGGAATGGCGGGGCGGACCCATGTATACCATGGAGCGGTACCTGGGCGGCGCGGGAAAAGCGCTCGCCAAAGCATTCTGCTTCTTCGGCATGCTGGCAGCTTTCGGGATCGGCAGCGGAGTCCAGACAGGAGCCATCGCGGAGACGGTTCGGGCGGCAGCCGGGAGCGTCTGTCCCGGTTTTTCCGCCCATGGGGCGGTGGGCTGGATCGTGGGGATCCTCTGCGCCAGTGCGGCGGCTGCGACTCTTCTGGGCGGTACGAAGCGCCTTGGGCAGATCACCGCCCGACTGGTGCCGGGGATGGCGGGACTGTATATCCTGGCTTGCCTGGGGGTTCTGATCCTGCGGCGGGAAGCGCTTCTTCCCGCCCTGAAAAGCGTCTTTGCCGGCGCTTTCTATCCCGGCGCGGCAACGGGCGGGGCAGTGGGAGGCATATTGACGGCAGTCTCGGCGGGAGCCCGCTGCGGTGTTTTTTCCAATGAAGCGGGGCTGGGTTCCGCGCCGATGGCTTACGCTTCCTCCGGCGGAAGCCCGGATACGCAGGGACTGTTCGGTATCTTTGAGGTATTTGCGGATACCCTGGTGCTCTGTACCCTAACCGGCCTGACCCTGCTGGTGAGCGGAGTGACCATCCCCTACGGCACTCCCGGCACCGCCGCTCTGAATGCGCTGGCCCTGGGGCGGGTTTACGGACCGATCCTGGGTCCGCTGTTTCTGGCGATCTGCACTTCGCTCTTCGCACTGGGGACCATCCTCACCTGGTCCTTTTACGGCCTGCGGTGCTGGGAATATCTGTTTTCCGGGCGGGGGATGGGGGCTTATCGGTGCCTGTATGTGCTGTCCTGCGCGGCGGGGGCCATGGTCAAGCCTGAACTGGGCTGGGCCTTTGCGGAGACGGCGAATGGCCTGATGTGTCTGCCCAATCTGGCGGCGCTCCTGACGCTGATCCCCAGGGTGAGGCGGATCAGCCGGGAGGAGGAGAAATTTTCCCGGGAGCATGGAAAGGACCCGGTCCATCTGCTATAATCAGAAGAAGGAAACAAAGGAGGGATCAGGATGCGGTATATCGGCGTGGATCTGGGCACCAGCGCAGTGAAGCTGCTGCTCATGGAGGAAGACGGGACCCTGGTGAAAAGCGTGAGCCGGGAGTATCCTCTGCATATGCCCCGGCCCGGCTGGAGCGAACAGGAGCCGGCGGACTGGGAGCGGGAGACCCTGCTGGGGATCCGGCAGCTGCTGGAAGGGGAGGACCCGGGATCGGTGCGGGGGATCGGCGTCGGCGGCCAGATGCACGGCCTGGTGGCCCTGGATGAGGCGGGCCGGGTCCTGCGTCCCGCCATCCTGTGGAACGACGGCAGAACGGAGGAGGAGAGCGCCTGGCTCAACCGGGATTTCGGGATGAAAAAGCTGGCGGAACTCACCGGGAATATCTCCTTCGCTGGCTTCACCGCCCCCAAGCTTCTTTGGATGCGTAAGCATGAGCCGGAGCTGTTTGCGCGTATCCGCCGGGTGATGCTGCCCAAGGATTATCTGGTCTGGCGGCTCACCGGAGTCCATTCCGCCGACTGCAGCGACGCTTCCGGCATGCTCCTGTTCGACGTGGAGCACCGCCGCTGGTCCCGGGAGATGCTGGAGCTCTGTTCCCTTCGGGAGGAGCAGATGGGCCGGGTATATGAGAGCAGCGAGATCGTGGGCTGCCTGACGGCGGAGGCGGCGGAACGTACCGGCCTGAGCCGGGAGACGCGCGTGGCGGCCGGAGCGGGGGACAATGCCGCAGCCGCCGTGGGTACCGGGACCGTGGGCAACGGCCTGTGCAATATCTCCGTGGGCACCTCCGGGACCATTTTCATGGCGGGGGAGAAATTCACCAACCCGGAAAACCATGCCATCCATTCCTTCTGCCATGCGGATGGGGGCTGGCATCTCATGGGATGCCAGCTGAGCGCCGCCGCCTGCAACCAGTGGTGGTCCGGCATCCTGGGCACCGGCGACTATGCCGGGGAGCAGGCGGGGATCACTGGGGAAAAGCTGGGGCGCGACCCTGTGTTCTGGCTGCCCTATCTCATGGGGGAGCGGACGCCCCATAACGACGCCCAGGCCCGCGGCGCGTTCCTGGGCATGAGCATGGATACGAACCGGTCAGACATGACCCAGGCGGTGCTGGAGGGAGTCGCCTTCGGATTGAAGGACGGCCTGCTGGCCATGGGAGAACCCGGTCGGCTGCTGCGCCGGTCCCGCATCTGCGGTGGCGGAGCCAAGAGCCCCGTTTGGCGCAGGATCCTGGCAAACGTGCTGGATCTGCAGCTGGACCTGCTGGCTGCGGAGGAGGGACCGGCCCTGGGCGGCGCCATGCTGGCCGCTGTGGGCTGCGGCGCCTATTCCAGCGTGGAGGAGGCCGCCGATCAGATCGTCCGCACTGTGGGGACGGTGGAACCGGAACCGGAGCTGGTATCCCGGTATGCGGAACGCTACGGCGTATGGAAGGAACTCTATCCCCGGCTGAAGGAGCTTTTCCCCCGGATGGCGGCGGAGGACTGAGCCATGAGTAAAAAGATCGCCGTGGTCACCGGCGCATCCTCGGGCATGGGCCGGGAATTTGTGCGTCAGCTGGATGCGGCGGAACCGTTTGACGAAGTTTGGGCCATTGCCCGGCATCCGGAGGTCCTGGAGGAGATGCGGCCGGATCTTCGGGCGGAGCTTCGCCTTCTGCCGCTGGACCTGGCGGAGGCGGAGTCGGGGAAAACCTATGCAGCCCTCCTGGAAACGGAACAGCCGGAGGCGGCCGTTCTGGTGAATGCGGCGGGTTACGGCGTATTCGGCGCCTTTGCGGAGCGGGATCTGGAAAATCAGCTGGGGATCATCGAACTGAACGACAAGGCGCTGGTGTGCATGACCTCCCTCACCCTGCCCTATATGACCCGGGGCGGCCGGGTATATCAGATGGGATCCCTGTCCTCCTTCCAGCCGGTGCCGTATATCAATGTTTACGGGGCCTCCAAGGCTTTCGTGCTGAGCTTCTCCCGCGCCCTGAACGCGGAGCTGAAACCCCGGGGGATCCGGGTGATGGCCGTATGTCCGGGCTGGGTGAAAACCGCCTTCTTCGACCGGGCGGTGAGCGACGATACCATCGTTTATTATAACCGCTGGTATACGCCGGAGCAGGTGGTATCCCGGGCTCTCCGGGATATGGCAAGGGGAAAGGA